>JBFYZE010000115.1:0-7821 GCA_041309665.1 Gemmatimonadales bacterium
GCCGCCCAGGCAGCCTCCGGCAGCCTCTACACGGCCCAGGTCCGTGACCACCGGGCCGTTCAGGACGCCGTGCGTTGGCTCGAGGACCACTACGAGGAGCAGGTGGCGGAGTGGATCCGCATCACCGAGATCCCGGCCAAATCCACCCACGAGGAGGCGCGGGGGCGGTACATCCGCGCCCAGATGGAGGCCGCGGGGCTGGAGGTCTCGGTGGACGACATGGGCAACGTGGTCGGGATCCGCAGGGGGACGGGCGGCGGGAGCACCGTCGTCTTCGCCGCGCACATGGACACGGTCCACCCGCAGGACACCGACGTCTCGGTGAAGCACGACGGCGAGCTGCTGCGTGCGCCGGGCATCTTCGACAACAGCTCCTCGGTCGCCAACATGCTCGCCACCATCCGGGCGCTGAATGCCGCCGGGGTGCGGACCGTGGGCGACCTGATCTTCATCGCCTCCGTCCAGGAGGAGATCGGCCTGCGCGGGATGAACCACTGGCTCGATGAGAACCCGGAGGTCACGGACATGCTCGTCGCCATCGACGGCGGCGTGGGCTCCATCAACTACGGTGCCCTGGGCATCTACTGGACCCGCTACACGTTCCACGCCGAGGGGTCCCACACAAACACCAGCACCGGGAAGCCCCACCCGGCGCGGGCGCTCGCCGATGCCGTGCGCTCCATCTACGAGATCCGCATCCCGGAGGGGCGGGGCGGCGCGGTGTACAACGTGGGGATGGTCCAGGGAGGCTTCGTGTTCAACGCCATCCCGCAGGACGTGTCGTTCACGATGGACCTGCGCTCGGTGAATCCCGAGCTCCTGGACTCCCTGGACGCGGACATCGAGGCGCGCGTGGCCCGCGCCGCCGAGGCGAACCGGGTGCGCTGGACCAAGGAGCGGGATCAGCAGAGCCCCGCGGGCGGCACCGAGGAGACGTTGACGGACCGGCTCCGGCACCCGCTCGTGCGCACCGCCGTGGACGTCTACGGGGAGCTGGGGCTAGGTAACCGGACCGTCGCCTCGGGCTCCACCGACGCCAACACCGGCGTGGTCCGGGGAATCCCGTCCATCGCCGTGGGGCGGGGTGTCGGCGGCGAACAGCACACCCTCTCCGAGTGGGCGAACCGGGCGAGCGCGCTCCCCGCCACCAAGGCCATCGTGCTCCTGGCCGCGTCGCTGGCGGGCGTGGTGCCGGCGCTCATCCCGTAGGGCGCGCCGCACCGTCAGATCCAACCCCGCTCGCGTGCCAGGAGGCTCAATTGGACGCGGTTGGCGACACTGAGCTTGGTGAACGCGCTGTGCACGTGCAGCTTCACCGTGCTCTCCGCGATCCCGAGCTCCGACGCGACCCGCTTGTTCGACTTCCCCGACGCGACCAGGAGGACGATGTCCCTCTCCCGGGGCGTCAGCGCGTCCTCGGCCTTCGCCGGCGTCCGCGCCATGAGGTCCAGGGCCCGGGCGCTGAGCACCGGCGGGATCCACCGCTCCCCCCGGGAGGCGGCCCGGATGGCGTCCACGAGGACGGAGGCCGCCGATTCCTTGAGGACGATCCCTTCCACGGACAGCTCCAGGCAGCGGGCGAGGGTCGCGTCGTCCATGGTGGCAGACAAAACCACGGTCGGCACCGCCAGCCCTCGTTCCAGGAGGCGCTCCCGGGCGTCGAGCCCACTGCAGCGGGGCATCGAGGCGTCCATCACCACGACGTCGGGGCGATGGAGCGCCACGGCCTCCACGGCTTCCTCGCCGTCCCGGCAGAGCGCGACGACCTCGATGTCCGGCTCCAGGGCGAGGAGCGCCGTGAGCCCCTGCAGGACCACGGTGTGGTCGTCGGCGAGGACCAATCGAACGGTCATGGGGCGGACTCCGCCCGCATCGGGAGCCAGACGCAAACGGTCGCCCCTCCCCGGGTGGAGAGCACGGAGAGGCGGCCTCCGGCGTCTTCCACCCGACGCTTGAGGCTGAGGGGTCCCAGGCGCTTCTCCCTGAGCGCGTCAGCGTCATAGTCCCCCAGGAAGGGGAACCCATGGCCGTCGTCCGCGATGCGGATGGTGATGTCGGGGCCATCGCGCCCGATCGTCACCGCCACGGCCTTGGCCAGCCCGTGGCGTGCGGCGTTCACCGTGGCCTCCTGGATGACGCGGAGGATGCGGCGGCCCATCTCCGCCGGGAGGCCGTCCTCGATGTCGCCCTCCAGCGAGGCCGAGAGGCCCCAGATCGCGCGGACCCGATCGAGCATGGCGGCGATCCGCCCGGCCAGGCTGTGGTCTCCGTCGGGCCAGAGCGGATCCTGACCCTTCACCTCGTCCACGTAGAGCCGCATCTCCTGCTGTTCGGCGCGCACGGTCTCCCCCAGCGTTGCGAGGAGCTCCTCCGCGGCGGCGGGATCCTGGCGGACGAGCCGCCGGGCCACGGCGATCTGCAGACTGGCTCCCGTCAGCGTCTGGAGGATGCCGTCGTGGAGCTCCATCGCCGTCCTGAGCCTCAGCTCCGCCATCTCGTGGACCAGGACCGCTTCGGCTCGGCGCGCCTCCTCGGTCCGGTCGCGCCCCACGGCGTAGATGCGCTGGTGGGCACCCAGGGACAACGACCAGCGTACCGGCGCGAAGCCCCCGCCTGCCTGGCGGATGCGGGCATCCAGGTTGAGGACGGGCCCGTCCCCACTCAATTCGCGCAGACGTGCGAGGGCCAGCGCGCGATCCCCGGGGTGCACCATCCCCAACGCGCGCCGGCCGCTGAGCTCGTCCGTGCGGAAACCCAGAAGGCACTCCGCCGACGGGCTGACGAGCAGGAAGCGCCCCCGGCCGTCCAGGATGGCCAACAGATCTTGGGAATGATCGGAACGCTTCAGGAAGTGCCTCGGGCCCCGGGGTCGGGATCGGGTCGTCGTCTCTGCTCGGGCGCCGGCCGGGAGTCTCCCGCAAGGCCTCCGATGGCTGGAGGCCCGCCCTGTGTTTCGCGCGGCCCAATGATACCCAGGCGCGCAAGGGCCCCCGGCCGCGAGGCCGGGGGCATGGCGCAGCCCGGCGTCAGGACGCGGCCAGGACCCTCCTGACCGCGGCGGCGGCGGCCTCCACGTCGGAGGCGCTCACGTCGAGGTGGGTGATGAGGCGGATGCGGCGCCCACGAGGGGGGTTCACGCGGACCCCCTCCTCGGCGAGCCGCTCGACGAACAGGTGCGCGTCCATGAGCGACTCGGGGATCTCGGCGTAGAGGATGTTCGTCTCCACCTCCTCCGGCGGCGGGTCCAGCGCGAGCCCCGCCTCCGCCAGGAGCACCGCGAGCCGCCGGGCGTGGGCGTGATCCTCGGCCAGGCGCTCCACCATGGTGTCCAGGGCCAGGATCCCCGCCGCGGCGAAGACGCCCGCCTGGCGCATGCCTCCGCCCGCCACCTGGCGCCAGCGGCGCGCCTGGGCGACGAAGTCGCTCCCTCCGAGAACCAGGGCGCCCACCGGGCACCCCAGCCCCTTGGTGAGGCACACCGTGACGCTGTCCACGGAGGCGGTGAGCTCCCGCACCGGCACCCCGAGCGCCACGGACGCGTTGAAGACGCGCGCCCCGTCGAGGTGCACCTTCAGGCCCAGCTCCCCGGCCCGTCCCGTCAGGGCCCTGGTCTGCTCCAGGGAGAGACAGGTGCCGCCGGCGGCGTTGTGGGTGTTCTCCAGGCAGAGGAGCGTGGTCCGGGGATGGAGCACCGCGCTGGGGAAGACCGCCGCCGCGACCTGCTCCGGGGTGATGCGGCCCCGAATCCCCTGCACGGTGCGGGGGGTGAGCCCCCCGAAGGCCGCCACGGAGCCGGCCTCGTTGTAGAAGATGTGCGACGACGCCTCGACGAGTACCGACTCCCCGCGCCTCGTGTGGGAGAGCGCCGCGACCAGGTTCCCCATGGTGGCGCTGAAGACCAGCATCGCGGCCTCGCGCCCGAAGAGCTCCGCCGCCTTCTCCTCCAGGGCGATGACGGTGGGATCGTCCCGGTAGTAGTCGTCCCCCACCTCGGCCCGGGCCAGGGCCCGGCGCATGGCGTCGGTGGGACGCGTGACGGTGTCGCTGCGGAGGTTGATCATGCGGTTCATGGCCCCTGTCCTCGACCGCGGGGTGGTTTCGGGCCCGCTTGCGAGCCCCGTGCGCGTAGGCGGACTGATCATACCGGGGTGCCTTGGGATCCACCACGGGGAGTCGCGGGGCCGGCGACACCGAGGGCTACCGAAGCAGAAACCCGTCCCGGAGCGGATCGTCGGGGTCGATGAGCCACTCGCTTCTCCCGGTGATGTGGGCGCTCCCGTTCGCAGCAGAGTCACCCCATCTGCCCAGGGTGCCAGACGGGAGAAGGGAGCGGGGAACCTGCTGAACCGCAGTGCTGGTCCGCTCGGCCTTCGCCTGCTCCCCGGTGTCCGGCCCACCGCGCGCCTCATCCATGTCCGGAGGCAGCGTGCAGAGGGCAAGAGTGGAGATGGCAGAGCGTTACGGCGTCCTCGCCAAACGGAACCCGACGCTGTCGTACCGGTAGGACGGGATCTGCCCGCTACGGGAGGCCGAACGCGCGAAGACCGCGCTGCCGTTCCACGGCCCGCCCCGGAACACCCGAGCCGACCCGGTGGCGGGCCCCGTGGGGTCGTTCGTCGGGCTCACGCCGTAGTAGGTGGCCGAGTACCAGTCCTGCACCCACTCACACACGTTCCCGTGCATGTCGTAGAGGCCCCAGGCATCGGCCTGCTTCTGTGCGACCGGGTGCGGCGTCGATCCGGAGTTGTCCTCGTACCACCCCATGTCGTTGAGTACGCTGTTGCCGCCGTATTCGCCGGTCGTGCCGGCCCTCGCCGCATACTCCCACTCCGCCTCCGTGGGCAACCGGTAGTTGGCGCCGGGGTTCGCCTGATTGAGCTTCGCGAGGAACCCCTGTATCTCGTCCCAATTCACCATCTCCACAGGGCAGAGGCTCCCGCAGAAACGGAAGAAGCTCGGGCTCCCGTCCATCACCGCGCGCCATTGGCCTTGCGTCACCTCCGTCTTCTGCAGGTAGAACGCCTTCGTGATGTTGACGGTGTGGACCGGCTTCTCGTCGTTCGACCCGTCCGGCTTGTCGTTCGAACCGCTCCTGTCCCCCATCTGGAACGTGCCGGGCTGGATGAGGACGAACTGGCCGGCGCCAAGGCCGACGCCGATGGCGTACGTGACCGTCACGATAGCCACCCCCGAAGCCGCTCCGCTCGTCGCCGTGATAATCGCCGTCCCGTTCCCTACGGAGGTCACCAAGCCCGACGACGACACCGACGCCACCTGGGCGGCGGACGAGGCCCACGTCACCGTCAGGCCCGACATCGTCTGGCCGTTCTGATCCTTTCCGGTCGCTGAAAGTTGCTGTGTGGCTCCCAGCGAGCTGAACGTCACGGTCGTGGCCGACAGCGTGATCGAGGCCGCGACCTGCTGGACACTCGCCGACACCGTTACCGAAGCAGACCCCGAGGTAGCCGTGATCGTCGCAGTGCCGTTCCCCACGGAGGTCACCACGCCCGAGGATGAGACCGACGCGACCTGGACGTTGGACGAGGTCCACGTGATCGTCGCGCCCGACAAAGCCTGGCCATACTGGTCCTTCACGGTCGCTGCAAGTTGCTGTGTGGCTCCCAGCGAGCTGAACGTCACGGTCGTGGTCCACAGCGTGACGGACGTGGCTACGGGGGCGAGTGGTTGGGTAGGGGAATCGCTGCCTTCGCACGCCGCGAGGACCAGAGAGAGGCCTGCGAGACCAAGGAACCGATGGAGCGTCATACGCGCCTCCAAGATCGCACCGGCGGGTACGTCGAGGGCGGCAGGGATGGCTGTCGGGCTCCCTACACCAGGGCCTCTCGGGGAGGCGGCGTACCAGCACAAGAGCAATATACCGGTACCGGCCGGGTTCTGCACCCTACGGAGCGGGAGTACGCCGAGATCGGCGGTTATGCCCTGGACGGCGCCGGCGGGGCACCGGATCGGAACAGGCACCGACTCCGAAGGCGCCTACCGCAACAGGAACCCGTCCCTCAGCGGGTCGTCAGGGTCCAGGAGCCACTCGCTCCTCCCGGTGATGTGGGCGCTCCCGCTCACCCGCGGGACGACCGCGTCGTGGGTGCCGATCCGCGTGGTGCCCACCACGCGGCCCCCGAAGGTCGTGCCCAGGATGCTCTCCACTACGATCTCCTGGCCCTCCTGCAGCTCGCCCCGGGCGTGGTGGAGGGCCAGGCGTGCGCTCACCCCCGTCCCGGTCGGGCTCCGGTCCACTTCGCCGTCGGCGAACACGCACACGTTGCGCGAGTGGTGGGCGGGGTCGTGGGGCGGCCCCACGAAGATGGTCCCGTACAGAAACGAGAGCTCCGCGTCGAGCGGATGCAGGGGTGGGTCCGCCGCCGCCACCGCGGCTTTGATCGCCCGCCCCACCTCGATGAGTCGCCCCACCTCCGACGGAACCAGTTCGAGCCCCAAGGGCGCAGCGTCCACGAAGGCGTAGAACGCCCCGCCGAAGCCCAGGTCGTAGCGCACCGGCCCCAGGCCCGGCACCTCCACGGAGCGGTCCAGCGCCGCCGCGAAGGAGGCCACGTTGACGAAGGACACCTCGACCACGCGCCCCTCCGACACCGTCCCCCAGGCCTCCACGAAGCCCGCGGGCGTGTCGATCCCCACCCGGTTGTCCCCCTCCCGGCAGGGCAGGAGCCCCAACTCGAGGAGCACCGTGGTCACGGCGATGATCCCGTGTCCGCACATGGTGCTGTACCCCTCGTTGTGCGTGAACAGGACTCCCACGTCCGCGCTCGGCGTGACCGGGGGCACGAGGAGGCAGCCGTACATGTCCGGATGCCCCCGGGGCTCCCACATGAGGGCCGTCCGCAGGGCGTCGTGGCGGAGCCAGGCGTCCCGGCGCCGGGCGAGGATGGAGTCTCCCCGGAGCTCTCCGAACCCCTCCAGGACCACCCTGAGCGGCTCCCCTCCGGCATGGGCGTCCACCGCCAGCACCCGGCGCCAGCCGGGGGGCGGCGACCAGGACCGTACGGCTTCGGGCCAGCGCTCCACGGAACCTTCTCCTTGTCTCGGTGGTCTCTTTTTCGGAGATTGAGGTTTGGATTTCTCCGTACACACTATCGGTGACAAGATATGTCCGACCAGAGAAACGGACCTGCCACGGACGTGGAGACCGCCAACTCCCCCGACCGGCTCTCCACCGAGGGCTCTGCCTCGGAGTCTACCATGCCCGAGTCCCAGCCCTCCGCTCCCGGCGCCATGGAGTACGACTACACGAACTTCTACTTCGGCGCAGGCGACGATCCGTTCGCCCTCATGGGCCCCTTCGACGACTGGTGGAATGCGGTCAAGCCGGGGGGGTACTACCTCTACGAGCTTCCCCTCCACAGCGCTCCGTCCACCCGGGTGGACGTGGAGGACACGAAGACACACGAGATCCGCAGGGGCCTGATCAACTTCGCGTCGTACAACTACCTGGGCCTGTCGTACCGGCCCGAGGTGAAGCAGGCCATCAAGGACGCCGCCGACCTCTACGGCGGCGGCGCTTCGGGCTCGCCCATCCTCAGCGGCACCACGGACCTGCACCGGCGCTTCGCCGACGAGCTCGCCGCGTTCAAGAAGAAGGAGGCGGCGCTCATCTTCCCCACCGGGTACTCGGCCAACGTGGGGACCATCGCCGGGCTCATGCGCTCGGGCGACCTCATCGTCGCCGACCAGTACGCCCACGCATCGGTGGTGGACGGGATGATCCTGTCGAAGGCGAACTCCCGGTTCTTCCGCCACAACAAGGTGGAGGACCTGAGCAGGAAGCTGGCCGACTTCCCGGGCAAG
>JBFYZE010000116.1:0-11426 GCA_041309665.1 Gemmatimonadales bacterium
CCCCCCCCCCCCCCCGCGTGTCTTCCGGCGCCTAGCCCTCCAGCGCTCGCGGCTCGGCGCCGGTGATCACCCGGACGAGCCGGGCCATGTCGCCGTCCAGCGCGATCTCGGCGAAACCCACACGGAGCACGTAGGCGGGGTACGCCTGCACCAGGCGCACCGGGACCCCCGGAAGGATCCCCAGCGAGGCCAGGCGCGCCGCCCTCGGATGGTCCGGGTCGGTCAGGCACGACACGACGCCGGCGGCGCCCACCCGGAGCGTGGTCACCGGGTGCGAGGGGCAACACCCCGAGTCGCACCTGTGGACGGTGTGCACCGGGGGTCCGCCCTCGTGGCAGGCCTCGTCCCACCCCACCCAGGAGCGGAATCCGTCACGCAGCTTCGTGCGGAATCCGCCGGTGAGCTTCGCGATGATGGCGACCATGAAGCGATCCTCTCAGGGCCTGGGGCGGAGCATGGGGAGGGGAAGGCGGCCCAGCTTCTTCCCGAGGAACGCGATCCAGCCCGGCGTCCCCGGGTTCTCGTATCCGCAGTGGGGGCAGCGCACCAGCCCGCACCCGGACCCCACGGGGCACTGCCGGCACGCCGGCTGGCTCCGGTCCTCGTCGAAGGGCTTGCCGCAGTAGCCGCAGTTCACCAGCCGATCCCCCTCAGGGCGAGGTTGAGGACGAAGCCGGCGCCGAAGGCGATGGGCGTGATGAGCGCGAACATCCCCCACGCCGTCTTCCACCCCCGCTCCCGCACCATCATGAGGAACTGGGCGATGCAGGGCACGAACAGCGTGAGGGTGACGGCGGCCACGGTGAGGTTCACCACGTCCAGCACGCCCGCCTGGTTCAGGTCGAAGAGCCCGGCCGCGCCGTAGTCACGCCGGAAGAACCCGAACAGGAAGACGGTGGCGGTCTCCGCGGGGAGGCCGAGGAGGCCCACCACCGGCGTGAGCCCCGCGATGACCCACCGGATCAGCCCGGTGACGTCCAGAGCCCACAGGATGATGCTCGCGGCCAGGAAGAGGGGGAGCACCTCCAGGAAGTACCACTGCATCCGGGAGTAGGTCTTGAGCAGGACGTTCCCCACCCGGGGCATGCGCATGGGCGGGAGCTCCATGTGGAACGAAGCTCTCTCCCCGGGGAGGAGCTTGGCCGAGAGCCAGCCCACCACCAGAAACGTCCCGAGCAGCGACAGGAACCAGACGAAGAGCGCCTTGGGCTGCCCCGACAGGATGGCCAGGATCACGCCGAGCTGCGCGGAGCATGGGATGGCCAGAGCCAGGAGGAGGGTCGAGAGCACCCGCTCTCGCTTGGTCTCCAGCGTGCGCGTGACCATGGTGGCCATGGTGTCGCACGCGAAGCCGAGGACGATGGGGATGACAGCGCGGCCGGAGAGGCCGATGCGCTTGAAGGTGCGGTCCACGAGGAGGGCGAGGCGGGGGAAGTAGCCGCTGTCCTCCAGCACGGAGAAGAAGAGGAAGAAGCTCCCCACCACCGGGAGGATGATGGCCACGGCGTATCGGAGACCGAGCGTCAGCATCCCGTACTCGCCCACGAACAGCTCGCGGAGCCACTCCCATGGAATCCCGGCGAAGAGCCGCTCCAGGAACGGGTTGACGCGCGCCTCGAAGAGCGGGCCTTCGATGAGGTTCACCAGGGTGCCCGCGCCGAAGACGCCGACGAACTGGTAGAGGCCCAGCCAGAGCACGACGAGGAGGATGGGAACGCCCGTGAGCGGAAAGGAGAGCCAGCGCCCCAGGCGGTCGGCGAGCAGGGCCTGGGGGGGCTTCGTTTGCCAGAGCACGTCCTCCAGGATCTCCCGCGCCACGTGCTGGCGCTCGAAGGCCACGCGGTATACGGCGGGTCCGCCCAGCGACCCGGCCGCCTGCCGAGCCTCCTCCAGGGCCGCGGCGCCGCCGTCCGGCTCCCGGGCGGCCACCATTTCCGTGGCCCCGGGGTCTCCCTGCAGCACCAGGGTCGCCAGCGCCTGGGCGTCCACGCCGTACGAGGCGGTGAGCCGGCTCCGGACCCTGCTCACGGCGTCGCCGACGCCGTTGGGGTAGTGGGGTGGTGGGGGAAGCGGTCCCGCCAGCGCCCGGTCGATCGCCTCGGCCAGCGCGTCCAACCCCTGGCGGCGCACCGCCACCATGGGGACCACGGGGATCCCAAGGCGCTCCTCCAGGAGCGCCACCTCCACCGAGACGCCCAGATCCTCCATCTCGTCCATCATGTTCAGGGCGAGGACCAGGGGCCGGCCGCACTCCAGGAGCTGGAGGGTGAAGGGGAGCGCGCGGGGGAGGTTCTTCGCGTCCACCACGTGGACCAGGAGGTCGGCCTCGCCGCTCAGGATGTGCGCCTGGGTGACCCGCTCCTCCTCGGTGCCCGGGACGAGGGCGTAGGCACCGGGGGTGTCCACCACCTCCAGGGCGTGGCCGCCCAGGTGGCCGTGGCCCCGAGTGAGCGCCACCGAGGTGCCCGGGTAGTTGGACACCACCACGTAGGCGCCCGTGAGCCGGTTGAAGAGGACGCTCTTGCCGACGTTCGGGTTCCCGACCAGGGCCACCCGCACGCGGTGGCCGGTCTCGGGAGCCGGCGTGCCAGGCTCGTGCCCCGCGTGAACTCCGGCGGAGTCCGGGAAGGTCGCCGTCGGGGTCTGGGGGGCGGAAGAAGATGCGTTCAGGGCAGGCAGCCGGGGTGGGCCGTCTCAGGCGTGGGCAGAAAGTCGTTGAGAATGGTTCTCAATCGAAAGATACACCCTCCCCTGGTCCGGCGGAACCAGCCGGGCCCGGCTGCCCGCTTCGCCGAGGCCGGGGCGCCGGGGGACAGATGCGGCGGCACGCCGACACGGCGAGCCCGCGCGGATCGTTCTTCCCCGCATTCGTGTACCGAGCCTATACTTGGGGACCCCGCCGGTGCGGTCCCTCACCCTCCCCCAAGGTTCCGACGAGAACGGAGAATCCATGAAGAGAAGCCTGTTCGTCCTCACCACCGCAGCCCTCCTCGCTCTCCCGGGCGCCGTTTCGGCGCAGGGCTTCGGAGTCGCCGCCCGGGCCGGCACCCTCGGCGTGGGCGCCGAGGCGGCCGTCGGCCTCACCGACGCCTTCGTCATCCGCGGAGGGATCGGCCTCCTGCCCGTCGAGCTCAAGAACCCGAGCTTCTGGGAGCCGGGAGCCGACGTGGACGCCACCCTGAAGCTCCCGAAGACGTGGTACAACATCGGCGCCGACCTGTACCTGGGCGGCGGCTTCCGTGTCGGCGGCGGCATGCTCTTCAAGCCGGACGATCCCAGCCTCACGGGCTCGCTCACCGGGAGCGCCTCCATCGACATCGGCGGGACCACGTACACCGCTACCGACGTCGCCGAGGTCAAGGGCACGCTGAAGTCCAAGAGTTCCGCGCCTTACGTGCTCATCGGCTTCGGGAAGCACACCAAGACCGGGATCGGCCTCTTCCTGGACCTTGGCGTGGCCATGCTGGGCGACCCCGAGGTCAGCCTGGAGGCGACCAAGGGGAACCCGACGGTCATCAACTCCGCCGCGTTCCAGACCCGCCTCCGCGCGGAAGAGCAGACCATCGAGGACGACTTCGGCTCCTATCTCAAGCTCTGGCCCATCCTGAACATCGGCATCAAGCTCGGCGTGGGGTGAGCCCCGCCGCAACGTAGAGGCACACCGCGCCCGCCCCGGGGAAAGCTCCCGGGGCGGGCGCTCTCGTTCGGAGCGTGCGGCGCTCCCGCGCCCTCGCTTCGGCCAGGGAGAGACCATGGGAGAAGTCCATCGCGTGGAGCTGCGCCTCCGGACCGGCGAGGCGCCCGACGGGGTCTCCGCGCTCCTCGTGCGACCCGGCGATCCGTCGTCGCTCTTCGTGTTCGGGCACGGCGCGGGCGCGGGGATGCGGCATCCCTTCATGGGGGCGGTGGCGGAGCGGATGGCGGGCCGGGGCGTGGCCACGCTCCGGTACCAGTTTCCGTACATGGAGCAGGGGCGGAAGGCGCCGGACCGGGCCCCGGCGTTGGTTCAGACCGTCCGCGCCGCGGTGGGCGAGGCGCGGCGGCTGGCCCCCGGACTCCCCCTGGTGGCGGGGGGGAAGTCCATGGGGGGGCGCATGACTTCCACCGCGGCCGGCGAGGAGCCCCTGGAGGGTGTGGTGGGGCTGGCGTTCTTCGGCTTCCCCCTCCACCCGTCCGGACGCCCTTCAGCGGAGCGCGGAGCCCACCTCTCCGGCGTGCGGCTCCCCATGCTCTTTCTCCAGGGGTCGCGCGACCCCCTCGCCGACCTCTCCCTCCTCCGCCCGCTCCTGCGGGAGCTCCGTCCGCCGCCCTCCCTCCACGTCGTGGACGGGGCCGACCACGGGTTCCACGTCCTGAAGCGCTCGGGGCGAACCGATGTGGACGTGCTGGACGAGCTCTGCGACCGAGTGGCCGGGTGGGTGCGCGAGGTCGTCGCGGGAGCGTGAGCCCGCTCGGGCTCCCGGCAGGTGCGGCGCGCCGAGTTGACCACCGGGCGACGGCGCGGCATTCTGACCCCTGTGGCGAACTCCCTACGCGACTCCAGAAGGACTCCCCCGATGAACACCGCACACCCCCGTCGGGCTGGCCGGCTCGGAACCTTGTCCTTGTTCCTGGCCGCCGCGCTCTCCCTTCCACCCCTCGCCCTTCCGGCCGGTGCCCAGACCCACGCGGCGCCTCTCTCCCAGGACGCCTTCCACGGGCTCCGGTACCGCAGCGTCGGGCCCTCCCGGGGCGGCCGCGTGACCGCCGTCGCCGGACACCCCGACCACCCCTTCACCTTCTACATGGGAGCCACCGGCGGGGGCGTCTTCAAGACCGACGACTACGGGACCACCTGGCGGCCCATCACCGACGCCTACTTCAACACCGGATCCATCGGCTCCATCCGGGTCGCGCCGTCGAACAGCAAGATCGTGTACGTCGGCACCGGCTCCGACGGGATCCGCTCCAACGTGATCCTGGGCAAGGGCGCGTACCGGTCCGACGACGCGGGCGCGACGTGGCGGCACATCGGCCTGGAGAAGACGGGGCAGATCGGCGCCCTGGAGATCCACCCGACGAACCCCGACGTGGCGCTCGCGGCCGCGCTGGGGAACCCGTGGGCGAAGAGCCGTGACCGCGGGGTGTACAAGACCATCGACGGCGGCAGGACCTGGAAGCAGGTGCTCTTCACGTCCGACTCCGTGGGCGCCATCGACCTGGACTTCAACGCCGCGAACCCCAACGAGCTGTATGCCACCATGTGGCGCGGCGAGCGCAAGCCGTGGACCATCATCTCCGGCATGCAGGCTTCCGGGCGCGAGGACGGGATCTGGAAGTCCACCGACGGCGGCGACACCTGGCGCATCGTGACCCAGGGGCTTCCCACCGGCCTCATCGGGAAGATCGACCTGGCGGTGACGCCGGCGGACCCGAAGCGGATCTACGCGGTGGTCGAGACCACCGATCCGAACGAGGGGCTCTACCGCTCCGACGATGGGGGTGAGACGTGGCGGCTGGTGAGCAGCCAGCGCGGGCTCATGAACCGGCCCTTCTACTACACCAACGTGGATGCGGACCCGAAGAACGCCGACATCGTGTGGGTGAACAACGAGACGCTCTTCAGGTCCGCCGACGGCGGCGCCACGTGGCAGCCGGTGTCCACGCCCCACGGCGACAACCACGACATGTGGATCAACCCGGAGAACCCGGACTACATCGTCCAGGGCAACGACGGGGGAGCCAACGTTTCGCTGGACGGGGGCCGGACCTGGTCCACCCAGTACAACCAGTCCACCGCCGAGCTCTACCAGGTGGACATCGACGACCAGTATCCCACCTGGCTGTACGCCGGCCAGCAGGACAACACCACCATCGGGCTGCCGACCAACCCGCCGGCGCTCTCCATCCCGGGCGGGCACACGTCGCTCTGGCGCGAGATCGGCGGCTGCGAGACCGGTCCCGTGGTGCCCAAGCCCGGCGACCCGGACGTGGTGTACGCGAACTGCAAGGGGCGCTTCGGCCTCTACTCGGCGCGCACCGGCCAGGAGAAGCAGTACTACGTGGGGTACGGGAACCTCTACGGGGCCAACCCCAAGGACCTCCCGTACCGCTTCCAGCGCACCGTGCCCATCGAGGTGTCGCCCCACGATCCGAACACCGTGTACCACACTTCGCAGTACGTGCACCGCACGCGCGACGGGGGCGTGACGTGGGAGACGATCAGCCCCGACCTCACCGCCTTCCGGCCCGAGCGGCAGGTGGTGTCGGGAGGCCCCATCACCCGCGACGTCACCGGCGAGGAGCACTACTCGGTCATCTACGCCATCGAGGAGTCGCCGGTGCAGGCCGGCGTGATCTGGAGCGGCGCCAACGACGGCCCGGTGTACGTGACCCGGGACAACGGCGCGACGTGGAAGAACGTGACGCCCAAGGACATGCCCCCGGAGGGGCGCATCCAGAACATGGACGCGTCCAGGCACAAGGCGGGGAAGGCGTACTTCGCCATGTATCTGACGCTGCTGGGTGACTTCCGTCCCTTCATCTACAGGACCGAGGACTTCGGCGAGACCTGGACGCTCCTCACCACCGGGACCAACGGCATTCCGGCCGACTACCCGACCCGCGCCATCAAGGAGGACCCGGAGCGTGAAGGCCTCCTGTACGCCGGGACGGAGTACGGGATGTTCGTCTCCCTGGACGACGGGAAGACATGGCAAGCGTTCCAGCGCAACCTGCCCGTGACGCCCATCACGGACATCGACGTGGCCCGGGGCGACGTGGTGCTCTCCACCATGGGGCGCGGCTTCTACGTCATGGACAACCCGCGGGCGCTGCGCGAGTGGAGCCCGACGGTGGCCTCCGCAGACAACCACGTGTTCAAGCCCAGGGTGGCCTACCGCGGCGGTCCGGGCTCCGGCTTCATGGGCGGCGGCTCGTCTCCGGACGCCCCCGAGTGGACACCGTCGGGCGCGCAGATCGACTACTGGCTGGGCAGGGATGCCCAGTCGGCGACGCTGGAGATCCTCGACGGCGCCGGGAAGGTGGTGCGGTCGTTCAGCTCCTCCGCCCCGGCTGCGGCGCCGGCCGCGGGTGGGGGGCGGCGCGGTGGTGCCCCGGTGCCCACGGTGGCCAAGGCGAGGGGGATGCACCGACTCACCTGGGATCTTGCCGTGGCGGTGGAGGGCGCTGGACGCTCGATGCCCAGGGCGGTCCCCGGCAGCTATCAGGTGCGCCTGACGGTGGACGGAAAGAGCGCCACCCAGCCCCTGCAGCTCCAGATCGACCCCAGGCTCGCCGCCGACGGCATGACCGTGGCCGACCTCCAGGCCCAGTTCGACCTGGCGTTGAAGATCCTGGCGGCCGTGGCCGACTGCGGCGCCACCATCGAGAAGGTGAACGGTGCGATCCAAAGGGCTGCCCAGGGGAGCGACGTGCGGACGCAGCTCGTGGAGATCCATCGCGCGCTGGTCACGGACGCGAGCATCTCCAGCTACCCGCAACCCATGCTGGCCGACCAGTTCAACTACCTCTACTCGAACGCGGTGGGCACCGAGCAGAAGCCCAGCGGCGAGATGACCAAGCGCCTGGAGACGCTCAAGGCCGAGCTGGAGGCGCACAAGGCGCGGCTGGAGCAGGTGCTCAGGACGATCGCATAAAACCGCGACAGCGTATAAACTGCCCGTCGTTTCCGAAAACACCAAGGGCCGGCGTCTCCTCGAGGCGCCGGCCCTTCGTACGACCGCGGGATCGCCGCTTCCCTCCTCCTCACTCCCGTCGCAATGCCTCGACGGGGTCCACGCGAACGGCCCGGGTAGCCGGTATGAGGGACGCTGCGAGGCCCGTACCGAGCATCAGCGCCGTCACCATGCCGTACACACCCCAATCGACGCGTTGATCGCCGGGGAAGAGGCCCCCTACCAGGGGTGAGAGGGCGAGGGCCAGGAACACGCCGGCGACCAACCCCATCGTCACCTGGGCCATCCCGCCCCGGAGGATCCCCCAGAGCACGCTCCGGACTTCGGCGCCCAGGGCGATCCGGACCCCGATCTCCCGGGTGCGCCGGCGGACCGAGAAGGCCAGGACGCCGAAGAGGCCCACCGCGGCCAGGGCGAGGGCGATGGACCCGCAAATCATGAGGAGCGTGAAGAACATCAGTGCCGGGCGCGTCTCGTCCGCCATGGCCGCGCGGAGGGTCCGGACCTGGCTGACGGGAAGGTCTGGGTCCAACTCCGCCACGGCAGCGCGGACGAGGGGGGCCAGCTCCAACGGATCGCCCAAGACCCGAAGGAGCAGGTTCACGGAGCGCTGCGGACGTTGGTACAGAGGCAGGAGGATGCCCTCGGACCGCCCGGGTTCCTGACCATTCATGCGGAGGTCCGGGACCACGCCCACCACGGTCGCCCAGGCATCCTCCGACTCCAGGCCACCGGTGCGGATCTGCCGGCCCAGGGGGCTCTCTCCCGGAAAGAAGCGCTGGGCGAAGCTCCGGTTCACGATGACCACCGGCTCTCCGTCTGCATCGTCCGCCTCGTTGAAGAGTCGCCCCTCCACCGCATCCGGACCGACGGTCCGGAAGAACCCGGGTGCCACGAAACCGATCCGGGTCTGGGGAAGATCCTCGCCCGTCCCGGAGGTTGCGCCTCTGAGCTGGAACCTCGATGTGTTGGCCCGCAGCCCCGGAATGCTGGTGGTGAGCGCCGCCGCCTGGACACCAGGAACGGCGTCCAGGCGGGCCAGGAGCTCCTCGAAGAACCGGTTCCAGTCTGCCGCCTCGGGATACTCGTCCCGCCTCAGGCTCACCAGGGCTGTGAGCAGATGGGCGCTTTCGAAGCCCGGATCCTGGCGAGCGTAGATCAAGGGCCCTTTCGCCATCATCCCGGCGGTGGTCAACAGCCCGAAGGAGAGCGCGACCTCCGACACCACGAGCGCCCGGCTCAGGCGCCCGAGCCTCAGGGAAGACGACCCCCGATCCCCGTCCCTCAGGGCTTCGCCGGCTCCCACCCCCGAAACCCGGAGCGCTGGTGCGATGCCGGCCAGCACGCCGGCCGCCAGCACGAGGAGGCCCACGAAGGCCAGGACGGTGTCGTCGATCCGGCAGTCCATCCAGTAGAAGGGAAGCTGCCCGGCGATGGTCCGGTGGAAGAGGGCCGCCCCCGACCAGGCCACGACGGCCCCCGTCACCCCTCCCAGCGTCGCGATGATGAGGGACTCCCCCAGAAGCTGGCTCATGATCCTCCCGCGGCTCGCACCCAGGGCGCTCCGGACGGCCAGCTCCCGAGTCCGGCCCGCCGCGCGGGAAAGGAGGAGGTTCGCCACGGTGGCACATGCGATGAGGAGGACGAAGGACGCGATCACCACGAGGGTGATCATGATGATGACCGCGTCTGCCCCCACGTAATACTCGTAGTAGGGAATCACGCGGGGGGTGAATCCCTGGTAGGGCTCGGGATGCGCCAGCACCTGCCGCCGTGCCACGGTCCCGAACGTCGCCCGGGCCTCGTCGAGGGACGCTCCCTCCCTCAAGCGGCCGAAGGCCCGGTACGGTCGCGCTCCCTCCCCCGGCGCCGCGCTGTCGGGCAGGATCTGGAGGGGAGTCCACACGTCCTCCAGCTCTGGAAAGCGGAACCCCTCGGGCATGATGCCCACCACGGTCCTGTCCTTCCCGTTCACCCGCACGGTCCGCCCCAGCACGTCCGGATCCCCGCCGTAGCGCCGGGCCCAGAGGCCATGGCCCAGGATCACCACGTCGGGGCCCCCGGAGGTTTCCTCTTCCGGGAGGAACCCGCGCCCCATAGCGGGCTGGACCCGGAGCGTCTCGAAGGCGTCGGCGGTGACCTGGGCGCCCGACACCCGCTCCGGGGGCCCCTCCCCTCCGGCGAGGTCCATGCTCACCAGCCTCACGGCGGCGAGCGCCTCCAGGGTGGACTGGGTGTGCCGCCACTCCGAGAGCTCCGAGGCGGTCAGCTCGACTTTGTCGTCTCCCCGCGCGGCGCTGCTCCACCCGACGTAGACCAGCCGGTCGGGGTCCTCGAAGGGCAGATCCCTCAGCAGGCCGTGGGAGACGCTGAACATGGTGGCGGTGGCGCCGATGCCGAGCCCCATCGCGACCACGGCGAAGAGGGCTAGGCCGGGGCTTCGCCACAGGAGACGCATACCTTGGCCCACTTCCTGGACGAGCCGTTCCCCAGTGCCCATCCGGGCTCGCTGTTCCGGCGCGGAGCCGAAGGGCGCCCGGACCCGGAGGAAGCGCAGGAGACCGTAGCGCGCCCCGAGCTTGAGAGCCTCCCGCAGGTACCACGCCCGGAAGGAACGCCCGGGAACGGAGCGTTGGAGCGCTCTGTGCTCCTCGTCCAGGTCCCCCTTGATGCTCTCCCCGACCACCCCGGACGGTAGGGTCCACCGGAGGATGGCCTCTCCGAGGCGGGGCGGCGCCGCAACGCGGTCGGGGCTCATGCGTCCTCCAGCGTCTCCTCCAGGCCGCGCCACAGCGCCTGGAGGGCGCGCCTGGAGGCCCGGAGGGCCTCCAGCCCGGCCGGCGTCACCCTGAAGCGGCGGAGGGGGGCGGTCCGGGCAGGGTCGTTGGACGTCGCCTCCTCCCACGCCAGGTACCCCTTCCTCTCCAGCCGGTCGAGGGTGGTGTAGAAGGCGCCCCGCGAGACGGTCCGGTTCGCGCACCTCTCGATCTCCTCCCGGACCTCGAGGCCGAAGGCCGTCCTCCCCTGGCGGAGGATGGCCAGGAGAACCACCTGCTCGAACTCACCAAGGGGGGAGGAAGGGGACATGGTACCCGAGGGCTGAAAGGGTGCGGACCACCGAGACTACATTGTAGTCTACGGTGGGGAGTGCGGTTGGGTTTCGGCGGCTACCCCGCGCCCCGTCGGCGACGAAGGGGGTCGGTGCTCCGGCACCGACCCCCTTCCTTTCGCACCTCGTAACGGGCGGAGGCTCAATTCTCCCGGAGCGCCATGGACGGCGGTATGCGCGCAGCCCTCCGCGCCGGCAGGAGCGTCGCAGCGAGGGCCACCGCGAGCAGCACCATGGTGACGACGACCATGGTGTGGAGGTCGTTGGGCTCGATGCCGTAGAGGAGCACGCCCAAGACCTTGCCCCCGACCAGGGAGCCGCCGATGCCCAGTGCTACCCCGACCAAGGCGGGTCTCATTCCCTCCCGCACCACCATTCCCAGCACATGGTCTCGGCGCGCGCCGAGGGCGACGCGGATGCCGATCTCGCGGGTACGGCGGCTCACGGTGTACGACACCACGCCGTAGAGGCCGACGGCGGCCAGCGCGAGCGCAAGCCCCGAGAAGAGCCCCAACAGCGTAAGGTAGAAGCGCGTGGAAGTGAGCTGGTCCGCAACCACGTCCTCCATGCGCCGGGCGTCGGTGGGCGCCAGCTGCGGGTCCATGGAAGCGAGGATGGCCCGGGCCGCGGGGAGCGCGGTG
>JBFYZE010000117.1:0-7687 GCA_041309665.1 Gemmatimonadales bacterium
TCTGCCCCGGGGCCGCGACCGCAGCCATGGCCCGGGCCATTAAGCGGGCACCGACGTCCTTGAACGCCAGGCTGGGTCCGTGGAAGAGCTCGATGACGAAGGAGTCCTTCTCCACCTCCACGAGGGGCATGGGGAAGTCCAACGCCTCCGCGACGACCCGCTCCAGCACCTCCGGCTCCAGGGCACCCGGGAGGAGCCGGGCCGCAGCCCAGCGGGCGGTGTCGGCGAACGTGCCTCCCGCGGGGGGCTCACCCACTCCCAGCTCGGGCGGAGTGGCCGGGACGTACAGTCCTCCGTCCGGAGCGAGGCCCCGAAGCAGGGCCGCGGCGAACGTCACCGGCCCCGCGCCGCGCGTGCTCAGGTATGCGTCCATGGGCCGGAATCTAGCGCGTCTTCGGCTGCTCCACCTGCAGCTGAGTGATGTCCGCGCTCCACTGTGCATCCCCGAGCAGGTGCTTCACGAAGTACTCGCAGCGGAGCCAGTACCAGTAGTCGCTCATGGTACCGTAGCCGTGGCGCTGGCCCGGGAACACGAACATGTCGAAGCGCTTGTTCGCCTTGATGAGCGCCTCGGCCATGCGGAGCGTGCCTGCGTGGTGGACGTTGTTGTCCACGTCCCCGGTGGTGAGCAGGAGGTGCCCCTTCAGGTTCGCCGCCAGGTCCGAGTTCTTCTCGATGTCGTACTCGAATGACACCTGGCCGGAATCGCCCACCACCTCCTTCACGCCGTGGTGGGTCTCGGACCACCAGCGGTTGTACACGTCGTTGTTGTGGTTCCCCGACGACGACACCGCGACCTTGAAGAAGTCCGGGTAGACGAGCATGGCCGCGGTGGACATGAAGCCGCCCCCGGAGTGGCCGTAGATGCCCACCCGATCGCCGTCCACGAAGTCGTGGCGGGCCGCCAGCTGCTCGATGGCCACCTTCTTGTCCGCCAGCCCGTAGTCGCGCAGGTCCCCGTAGCCGTAGTTGTGGTACCACTTGGACCGGTCGGGATGGCCGCCCCGGTTCCCGATGGTGATCACGATGAACCCGAACTGGGCCAACCCCTGCTCGAAGGCGGCGGTGCTGAACGCCTTGGCCACCGACTCGGTCTGGGGCCCGGGGTACACGTACGCCACGATGGGATAGCGCTTGGCCGGATCGAAGTCGTAAGGCTTGTACATGACGCCGTACAGGTCCGTGACCCCGTCCGCGGCCTTCACCGTGTACGGCTCGGGGAACCGGTACCCCGCCGCCGTCAGCAGCGCGAAGTCGGCTTCCTCGAGGTCCGTCACCTTGCGGCCGGTGGCGTCGAAGAGCGCGGCGGCGGGCACGGTGTTCACCCGCGAGAAGTTGGCCACGAAGACCCGGTTCGACTGCGAGACGGTGGCGCTGTGGTCGAAGGCGCCGGGGGTGAGGTTCTGGAGCGCCCGGCCATCGAGTCCGACCCGGTACAGGTGCCGGTAGTAGGGGTCCTCCCCCGCCTCCCGTGCGTTGGCGGTGAAGAGCACGAAGCCCCGGGCCTCGTCCACGCCCTCGATGGCGTCCACGTGCCAGGGCCCCTGGGTCAGGCGGTTCTTGAGCGTGCCGTCGGCCCCGAAGCGGTACAGGTGGGCCCACCCGTCGCGCTCCGACCACCAGATCAGGTCGCCGTTGGCCAGGCGCCGCGGCGGGAGCTGCTCCTGGTACGTGTTCAGGCGCTCCTCGATGACCGTGCGCACCTGGCCGGTGGCGGGGTCCGCCACCATGACGTCGATGCGGTGCAGGTCGCGGCTGGCCCGGAAGAAGTACATCTCGCCCGAGCGGCTGGAGAGCCACTTCGTGATGGGCACCTCCTCCGGGTCACCGCCGCCGAACGCACCGGAGCCCCGGCCGGTGGGGTCGCTGTAGACCCCCATGCTCTGATCCTTCCAGGGCGTGTCGTCGATCTTCTTCATGGCCCGGCCCTGCATGTCGTAGACCAGGAGCTCGGTCTGCGTCACGTCCTTCTCGCCCGGCATGTCGTACTTGTAGCTCTCGAGCTTGGGGCGCTTGTCGCCCGCCACGTGCACCACCCACAGGTCCCCCACCTTCCGCTGGTCCTGGCGGGTGAAGGCGAACCAGCGGGCGTCGTGGCTCCAGCTGATGCCGGCCCGCTGGCGTCGCTTGAACTCCTTCTGGGTCTCCTCGTCGTTCTCGCCCCGCCCCTGGCTGCCGTAGGCGTAGTTGCGCTCGCCGTCGGTGGTGAGCTGCGTCTCCTGGAGCCCCTCCAGCTTCCATTCGGCGGAGTCGGCTTCGGCGCCGGTCTTGCCGCGGCGCGCGTCCAGCACCTTCTGGTACTCCTCCCAGGTCATGGCCCAGAGGTTGAACTCGCGGCTGAACACGACCCAGGCGGTGTCGGGGGACACGCTGGCCCAGCGCGGGTGGTTGTCCGGGCCCTCGTAGTCCTCGAGCTGGCGCAGCGTCTGGGTGGCGACGTCGTACTCGAAGTGGAAGACCTTCTTCTTCGGGCGCGGAGGGCGCTGACCTTGCTTGTCCTGCTGGTCCTGCTGGAGCGTGTCCGTCTCCTCCTTCTGGACATCCTCGTCCTGGGACGACTGGACCTCGAACTGGAGCGTGTTGTCGCTGATGAAGCGGATGTTGCGGATCGGAAGGTGCTGGCCGTCCCAGGGATCCCGGGTGAGGCGGGTGAGCTCCGAGGCGATGCGGTCGTTGTCGAAGATCTGGCGCTTCGTCCCCATCGCCGGGTCCACCAGCCAGAAGGTCTTGCCCTTGGTCGTCTCCCACTCGTACCAGAACCGGTCCGTCTTCTGGATCCACCGGGGCGTGAGCGCGATGCTCTTCACGAGGCCCTGGATCTTGTACGGAGCGAAGCGGGCGGCGAGCCGGTAGTTGGCGGAGCCTGGCCCGCCCACCGCCTCCCTGGACTGGGACACGGCGGTTGCGGGAGCGCCGACGGCGGCTAGGGCGAGCGCCGAGGCGAGCGCGGGGAGAAGGAAGCGCCGGCGGCGGGACGCGGCGCGCGACGTTGGAAGCATGGGGTCCTCGTTGAAGCGGTGGATGGTGCCGCTGCCAAGAGGGGGGTGGAGGTCCTGGGTGGCAAGCCCATGGATGAAGGGACGGGCGCTGTCAGGCTTTTCCCGACAGCGGGGACCCGCCCGACTGCCGAACCTTGAATCCTGGGAGCCGTCCCACGACTCCGTTGCCAGGAGACCCCCATGACCACTGCCCTGCGAATCACCCTGAAGGCCGCACTGGCCGCGCTCGTCCTCCTTCCGCTGGTCCCGAGCCAGGGCCAGGCCATCCCTGCGTTCGCACGGAAGTACAGGCTCACCTGCGTCCTCTGCCACGCGCCCATCCCCCGCCTGACCGCCTTCGGGGAGGAATTCGCGGGCAACGGCTTCCAGTTGGCGAGGGGGGAGACGCCCGTGGACACCCTGACCACGGGCGATCCCATGCTCCGGCTCCAGCGTGACATCCCCCTGGCCATCCGGGTGGACGCCTACATGAGCGGGCTCTCCGGCGGCGACGAGGTGGTCGCCACGGACCTCAAGATCCCCTGGGGCATCAAGCTGCTTACGGGCGGCCAGGTGACCGACGACATCTCCTACTACCTCTACTTCTTCATGTCCGAGCGGGGAGAGGTGTCCGGCCTGGAGGATGCGTACCTCCAATTCAACGACGTCCTGGGAAGCGGCTGGGACCTCATGGCCGGGCAGTTCCAGGTGTCGGACCCGCTCTACAAGCGGGAGCTCCGCCTGGAGTACGAGGACTACATGCCGTATCGGGTCCGCGTCGGCGACGTCCGCGCGGACCTCACGTACGAGCGGGGGATCATGGCCGTGGCGTCTCCGTGGAAGAACGCCGACCTCTTCCTCCAGGTCGTGAACGGGCAGGGGCTCTCGGAGGCCACCGAGGCGAAGAACTACGACACGGACAACGGGAAGCACTTCGGGGTGCGACTCAGCCAGGACCTGGGCTTCGCCAGGGTCGGGGGCTTCTTCTACACCGGAGACGAGCAGGCCGACGCCCGCAGCAGCTCGCTGCAGGTCTTCGGTCCCGACGCCACCATCCCTCTGGGGGAGAAGGTGGAGTTCAACCTCCAGTACCTGTACCGGAAGGACGGCAACCCCTTCTTCCTCGAGACGTGCGCGAGGACCGACGACCGCTGCAGCTTCGGCGCCGACGAGCCCTTCGAGACCGAGGTGGACAGCTACATGGGGGAGATGCTCTTCTTCCCCAAGGGCGCCGGCGGGAACGTGCACTTCAGCGCGCTCTACAACCGCATCGAGGCCAACAGCCCGATCTTCACCCTGCGGGCGGGTGAGGAGGGATACCTCGAGCAGTACGAGTCGGTGGGCTTCACCGCCGGTTACCTGTACGCACGGAACGTGCGCCTCGTCGCCGAGGTGAGCCGGGACCTGGCGTTGAAGCGGACGCGGTTCATCGCCGGCGTCACGGCGGCATTCTAGAGCGGCCCATCCCAGGCTGCTGCGGCCCGGGAGGCGGGAGGGTGTGGCGCCCCGCTTCCCGGGCCGTACTATAGAGGCCCTCTCTCCCGCTTCCTGACCCATGCCCGACGCCGACCTGCCCGCACCCTCCCGCCCCGCGTCGTCGTGGGGCCACGCCCCACCGCCCGCAGGAGCCGCCCGGGCCGCGGACGTCCGTGTGGCCGCGTCGCTGGAGTCGGCCCTGGCGGAGCACCTGCTGGGGGGGAGGCCCTCCGCGGACGTGGCCCACGTGCTCCTGGCGGCGGTCACGGTCTTCGTGTTCTGGGCGAGCATCCCGTCGTGGGCCAGCCTCGCCTGGCTCGGTCTCTTCGTGGTCACCGCGGGCGCGCGGACGATGAACCGTTGGCGGGTGCTGGAGCGCGCCCCGGACTCCTCCGCCAAGCTGTCCCTGGTGCGCCGGGACATCTGGATCGCGGCGTCCCTCTGGGGTGGCTGGGCGCTCTTGCACACCGGGGCCGGCGTGGAGGGGCTTCTCTTCCTGCTCCTGATCTTCGCGGGGCTGGTGGCGGCGGGGACGTCCACGCTGGTGGCCGACGCGCGGTCGTTCCTGGGGTTCATGGGGCTCCTCTTCGGGCCCCTGATCGCCACCATCCTCCTCAGCGGATGGACCCGCGACCACGCCGCCATGCTCCTGCTCATCGCGCTGTTCGCGCCGTTCATGGTCGTGGTGCACCGGCGCGCCCACCAGATGCTGCTCCACGAGATCCGCGCCGGTGAGCGGCTGGCCATCGCCAAGGAGGAGACGGATCGGAGCCGCGGCTTCCTCGACTCCCTCATCGCGTCCGCGCCGTTGTCGGTGGTCGTGCTGGACGCCGACGGCGCAGTGGTGAGGGCGAACCCTGCCTTCGAGAGGGCTTTCGGCCATTCCGCGGACGCGGTGACGGGTCGGCCGTTCCTCCCCCTGGTCTCGCCAGGGAGCGAGGGCTCCGAGGCGGCCACCTTCCTCGAGACCCTCAGGGACGGGCGCGCGGCCGTGGCCGACCTTCCCCTGCTCCGCGCCGACGGTGCCACCATGTGGGTCCGCCTCTCCGGAACTCAGGCCAAGGGCATGGCCGCGGGGACCATCATCCTCCTGGGCGAGGATGTGAGCCAGCAGGTCGAGGCCCGGGAGGCCCAGATGGCGGCGCGTGTCCAGGCCGAGGAGGCGGGCCGTGCGAAGAGCGCATTCCTGGCGAGCATGAGCCATGAGATCCGCACCCCCATGAACGGCATCCTGGGGATGGTGGAGATCCTCCTGGACACGCCCCTCACCGAGGATCAGAGGAAGACGGCGGAGGTCATACGCTCCTCGGGCCAGGGCCTGCTGCGCATCCTCAACGACGTCCTGGACGTGTCGAAGATCGAGGCCGGCCAGCTCGAGATGGAGACCGTGGACTTCGACCTGCACGAGATCGTGGCCGAGGTGGGCCGGGTGTTCGCCGGGTCCGCGGCGGCAGCCGGGAACGAGCTCCTGGTGGACGTGGGAGAGGACGTTCCCCAGGGTGTCCGGGGAGACCCCCACCGCCTCCGCCAGGTGCTGTCCAATCTCGTGGGGAACGCGGTGAAGTTCACCCGCGGCGGCGACGTGGAGGTCTCCGCCCGCTACCTGGGACAGGCAGGGGGACGGCATCGGATCCGCTTCGGTGTCCGCGACACCGGGATCGGGATCCCGCGCGAAAAGCACGAGATGGTCTTCCGGGCTTTCGAGCAGGCCGACTCCTCCACCACCCGCACCCACGGCGGGACGGGGCTCGGGCTCAGCATCTCCACGCGCCTCGTGGGGCTCATGGGCGGCAGGCTCGAATTGGAGAGTGAGCCCGGGAGGGGGAGCAACTTCCATTTCGAGCTGCTCCTGGAGGGTGCCGAGGCGGTCCGGCCACCGGACACCCGCACCGTCGAGCAGGTGCCGGCCTCCCATCGCCGATTCCTGGTCGTAGACGACAACGCGACCGCGCGACGCATCATCTGCGAGGCGCTGGCCCACGTCGGCGCCGTGGCGGCCCAGGCCGAGAGCGTGGACGAGGGACTCTCTGCGGCTCGCCGCGCCGCCGACCGGGGCGAGCCGTTCGACGTGATCATCCTCGACCAGATGATGCCCGGCCGGGAGGGATTCGAGCTCGCCCGGGTGGTGCACGAGGATTCCACCTACGGCTCTCCGCGCGTCCTCATGGTGACGTCCGCGGCGCTGGCCGGGGGCGCGGATCACGCCCGGTCGCTGGGGGTCGGAGGCTATCTGGCGAAGCCCGTGTCCCGCACCGAGCTGCTCAAGGCGCTCGGCGTGCTCATGAGCCAATCGGCTCATGCAGGGCACGAGCGGCGACTCGTGACCCGGGAGACCATCGCGCGGGTGAGCGGGAGGGCACGCATCCTGCTGGCCGAGGACAACCCGGTCAATCAGCAGGTCGCCGTGGCCCTCCTCAGGAAGCGGGGCTACGAGGTCTTCGCCGTGGACGACGGCCGGAAGGCCGTGGAGGCGGCGCAGCGGGACCGGTTCGATCTCGTTCTCATGGACATCCAGATGCCGGAGATGGACGGGCACGAGGCCACGCGGAACATCCGGCTGTTCGCCGACGCGGACACGCTGCCCATCGTGGCGCTGACCGCCCATGCGTTCGCCGAGGAGCGGGACAGGAGCCGGGCAGCGGGGATGAACGATTTCCTGGCCAAGCCGTTCAGGCCGGATGACCTGTACCGGATGGTGGAACGGTGGGCGAAGGTGTCGGCCGGCGCGGAAGCGGCCGCCCAGGCGCAAGCCGAGGCGAGAGGAGCAGCCATGGATTCGGAGCGTGGGAAGGATGATCCGGTGGACCTGGAGGGATTCCGGGCCCTCATGCGCGAGGCGGGCGTGGAGGAGGTGGTGGACACCACCCTGGCCATCTACATGGAAGAGTCGCCGGGAATCTTCTCGGCGCTGGAGGACGCCGTGGTCGCCGGCGACAGCGCCGGGGCGCGCAGGCGGGCCCACTCCCTGAAGTCGTCGTCGGGCAACATCCGCGCGCACCGGCTGTGCGGGCTCCTGCAGGCGATGGAGAGCCTGGGCCGGGATTCGGATGCCGAGGGGGCGCGCTCGGCGCTGCCTGAGCTCCGGGCCGAGTTCGGCGCGGTGATGGAGCAACTCCGCAAAGGCAAGGCGCCGGCACCCGGAGGGGCGCCGGCGCCTTAGGGACCACGCGGTCCGGCCGACCTTACTTCTTCTTGGCGGCCTTCTTCGCGGGCTTCTTCGCGACCTTCTTCGC
>JBFYZE010000118.1:0-23274 GCA_041309665.1 Gemmatimonadales bacterium
GGGGCGGCGGCCCGGCCGCGGCGGGAGGGCGCGGACCGGCGGTGGCGCAGGCGCCGAGGACGAGCACGGCCAGGAGTGCAGGGGTGCGGGCAGCGCGCACGGTGTCCTCTCTCGTAGGAGGGCGCCTCACGGTTGTTGCCGGAGCGAGGGTAGGATGCCGGGGATCCCCCGGCAAGCCGCCCGGAAGGCCGCTTTCGCCCTCCTCGCGCCGCGTCGTATGGCCGGCGGGATCGGCACCGATGTCGGACCGCCCGGGAATCTAAGCTCGCTCGAGGACGGCCCCTCAGACATCCAGGAGGGGAACCCCGTACGAGGCCATGAGCGGATCACGCGTGGCGATGCGAAGCCCGCGCGCGAGCGCCTGGGCCACCAGGACCCGGTCGAAGGGATCGGTGTGATGCCAGGGGAGGCGGGCGCTGGCCCGCGCGTCCGCAGCGGTCACCTGCAGCTCCAGGAACCCGGTGCGCTCGGCGGCGTCGAGCCAGTCATCGGGGAGTTCCAGCTTTCCCCGGGCCGCCTTGAGCTCCAGCTCCCACGCCGACGCTGCGCTGAAGTAGACGGCCCGCTCCGGGTCCCGGATCCGCTCCCGGGCCTCCGGGCGGAGCCGCGGGGGAGCATGGAGCGCCCAGAGGAGGGCGTGGGAGTCGAGGAGGAGGCTCACCGGGGCGGGTCTTCCTCATCCGCCGGCGCGCTCACCACGTTCCCGGCGGCTAATCCCTCCGGTTCGATTTCGGACCCGTAGAACAGATCCTCGATCCCCGGGTCCGGGTCCCAGCAGTCCGCCGCCTCGCGGACTCGGTCGGCCAGGAGCCCCAGCGGGCGTGGCCCCGCCAGGGTGGACACGGGGACCAGGCGCACCATGGGCTTCCCCGCCTTGGCGATGATGACGTCCTCCCCCCCGGCTGCTTCCTCGACCAAACGGGAGAGGTGGGTCTTGGCCTCCTGGATGTTCACCGTCTTCATGCACCTAGTCTGGTCTGGTCTGGTCTGGTCGTCAAGCACCGCCAGTCCCGGCGCCCCTCGCTGTCCCGGCGACCCTCGCCGGCCCCCCGCCCCCAGCCCCCTACCCGCGCACCAGCTTCCGGTACTTCACCCGGTGCGGCTGGTCCGCCTCGGCGCCGAGCCTCCGGTGCCGGTCCTCCTCGTACTCGTGGTAGTTCCCCTCGAACCAGACCACCTGCGACTCGTCCTCGAACGCGAGGATGTGCGTGGCCACCCGGTCCAGGAACCACCGGTCGTGGGAGATCACGAGCACGCACCCGGCGTAGTCGAGGATGGCGTTCTCCAGGGCCCGGAGCGTGTCCACGTCCAGGTCGTTGGTCGGCTCGTCGAGGAGCATGACGTTGCCGCCGGACTTGAGGAGCTTGGCGAGGTGCAGGCGGTTCCTCTCTCCGCCGGACATGACGCCCACCTTCTTCTGCTGGTCGGCGCCCCGGAAGTTGAACCAGGACAGATACGCCCGCGGGTTCACCTCGGCGCGCCCGAAGTAGAGCACGTCCACGCCGCCGGTGATCTCGTCGAACACGGTCTTGTCCGGGTCGAGGGCGTCGCGGGACTGGTCCACGTAGGAGAGCTGGACCGTCTGGCCGATCTCCAGCGTGCCGGCGTCGGGCTTCTCCTCCCCCACGATCATGCGGAAGAGCGTGGTCTTGCCGGCGCCGTTCCCGCCTATGATCCCGACGATGGCCCCTGGGGGCACGTCGAAGGAGAGCTTCTCCATGAGCAGGTTGTCGCCGTACCCCTTGGTGAGCCCCTTCGCCCGGATGACCGTGTCGCCCAGGCGCGCTCCCTTGGGGATGAGGATCTCGGCTGTCCGCAGTTGCTCGCGCTCGTCGGCGGCCACCAGCTCCTCGTAGGCGCTCAGGCGCGCCTTCCCCTTCGCCTGGCGGGCCCTGGGGGACATGCGGATCCAGTCCAACTCCCGCTCCAGCGTCTTCTGCCGGCTCGACTCCTGCTTCTCCTCGATGCGCAGGCGCTCGCGCTTCTGCTCGAGCCACGACGAGTAGTTCCCCTTCCAGGGGATCCCCTCGCCGCGGTCCAGCTCGAGGATCCACTCGGCCACGTTGTCGAGGAAATACCGATCGTGGGTGATGGCCACGATGGTCCCCGGGAAGGCGGCCAGGTGGTGCTCCAGCCACGCCACCGACTCGGCGTCCAGATGGTTGGTGGGCTCGTCCAGGAGGAGCATGTCGGGCTGCTCCAGGAGCACCCGGCAGAGCGCAACCCGGCGCCGCTCGCCGCCCGACAGCGTGGTCACGTCCGCATCCCCCGGGGGAAGGCGGAGCGCGTCCATGGCGATCTCGATGTGCCGGTCCAGCTCCCAGGCGCCGGTGTGGTCGATGCGGTCCTGGAGCTTGGCCTGCTCCTCCAGGAGGGCGTTCATCTCTTCGTCGCTGCCGACCTCGCCGAACTTGAGGTTCACCTCGTCGAAGCGGCGGAGCAGGTCACGGGTCTCCTTCACCGCCAGCTCCACGTTCCCCTTCACGTCCAGCGACTCGTCGAGCCGGGGTTCCTGCGGGAGGTATCCGATGCGGGTCCCCTTGGCGGCCCAGGCCTCGCCCAGGAAGTCCGTGTCCACCCCGGCCATGACCTTGAGGAGGGAGCTCTTCCCCGACCCGTTGGGGCCCACCACCCCGATCTTCGCCCCGGGATAGAAGGAGAGGCTGATCCCCTTGAGGATCTCCCGCTTGGGCGGGACGATCTTCGAGAGGCGGTACATGTGGTAGATGAACTGGGGTCCGCTCATGGGTCGCAGCGCCGGAGGCCGGGAGGGTCGGGGTCGTCCGCCGGCTCGCTGCTCGGGAGCGGGCCGTTCGGAGGGGCGGAAATCTAACGGGTGGCGGCGGGGGACTGAACCGGGACGTCCGGCCTGGGTGGATTCGAGCAGCGCGCCACGTCGGAGCACTGCCCCGCCCCCGTCACATCGTCGCGTTACCGCCCGCGACTCCCGAACCGGCGCTCCAGACCCAGATGGAACGCGAGCGGCGTGAACGCGATGTGCTGCGGGAGCGCCCCGGTGTGGAGCTCGCTCACGTCGAAGCCCTCTGTGCGCAGATACTGAGCCGTGGCCGTCAGGCACCACCGACCCCCTGCCAGCGAGCGGGCCACGCCGGCGTGCCCTCCCAGCACGAGACCGCCCCGGCCTTCGAAGCGCCGGGCCCGACCGAACTCGGGGACCACGTCGGCCGATCCCAGGACGGCCGTCCCGACCTGGACCCCGAGAGGAACGTCCCAGGAGTCTGTCCGCACGAGGGCGAAGCTCGCCCGAGCCCGGAGCGGCACGAACGGGACGCGGACCCTCGGCCTCGCGAACTGGCCCCTCCCCGTCCAATGCACCTCGGCGTGCAGACGGGTCGGCACGTGGCCGACCGCCAGGCCAAGGCCCAGGCGCCGAGCCGCTCGGTACTCGAGCACCGCATCGAGGCCGAAGTCGGCACCCTGCGTGCCGTTGGCCGCCGACTCGCTGTTCACGCCCGCGGCATCGAGGGTGTACCAGTTCACCCGGGGTCCGGTGTTCCGCGACACCACGCCCGACACGCGGACCGACCACCGCCGCACGTCGCCTCCGGGCTCCGGCGCCTGCGCCGAGGCGGCCGGGGGGGCGCACAAGAGGAGCCCGGCCATCCACCCCGCGCACGCACTCGCCCGGCAGCACCTCGACAACATGTCCATGGTCACGTCCTCCCTCCGCGAGCGCCACTACGAGCGAATGGCCGAGGGATTACGTTCGGGGGGCGCCTCCCGCGAGGACCCCGGCCCCCCCCGGCCCGCCGAGCACCGGTCCGGGCGGCCGAAGCCGACCCGCAACGTCCGACCCCCGGGAACGTATCTCCTGGTGACTTCAATCGGTCTGCGCGGCACGCCGACGGGGATCCGCCGAGCGCCGACGTGCCCGTCCACGGCGCCAGTGTGCGCGGGAGCCTTGCGGTGGGTACTCCGATCGAGCGGTTCCCTGCGGCCGTCCTTCTCCTGGCCTTCGCCGCCGCCGTGTGCCCCGGGGGGTGCGCGCCCCCCAGGGCGGTCCTGGTGGACCGGGGGCCGCAGGCGTACTACCAGACGGCGTACCCGGTGCACGACACCTCGGACGACCTGGCCCGCATCTTCCTATCGGTCAAGCAGGTCACGTTCACTGCCGACTACCGGACCTACGAGTTCGCCGAGGGCTCGGGCGTCACCGACGCCGACCTCCGTGCCGGCCGCTACCAGGAGCGCGCCGATTCGATCTACTCCGAAAACGTGACCAAAGCCGGAACCGCAGCGGTCGTCGCGCGCGCCGGGGACCGGCTCACGTTGCTCACCGTGGAGCATGTCACGCGTTTCCCCGAGGTCCGGATCGAGTACTGGGAGGGAGGGCCTTCCGGGGGCCCGGCGGGGGCGCCGGGGCGTGTCGCCAGCGTGTCCGTGAAGACCTGGGAGCGTGGCACCCTCCTCCCCCCGGCCGGGCCCTCACCCCTGGAGGTCGTGGCGCGAGACGAGCAGAACGATCTTGCCCTCCTTGCCGCGAGGCTTGGGGAGCTGAGCGACACGACGCGCTATTCCGTCCTGGACGTGCCCGAGGGAGATGCGCGGCGGCTTTCCTGGGGGTCGTTCCTGTACGTCGTCGGCTACCCGCGGAGCACGCCCATGGTGACGCGGGCCATCGTCAGCAGCCCCGACAAGGACGGCCGGGGAGGCTTCGTCACCGACGGTCTCTGGAACGAGGGGATCAGCGGTGGCCTCGTGCTCGGCGTGCGCGGGGACTGCGGCGACCTCGAGGTCGTGGGCCTCGCCCGTGCGGGGGCCGCGGAGCGGGAGATCCGGCTCCGGCCCGACACCACTGCGCTGGGCGAGGGATCGGAGCTCCGTCGCTACGACGGCCCGCTCTACGTCCAGTCGTCGCTCCGCATCCAGTACGGGATCTCCCTCCCCGTGTCCATGAGCGTCGTGCGGGAGTTCCTCGTGCGGCACGGGGTGTCGCTCCGGAGCGCCTCGCCGCCGCGCCCCTGAGGTGCCAGATTTCCCGCATGGCCAGGAAGCGTCAGCGACCCATGGTGATGGCGACGCGGAGCGTCACGCTCCGGGATTTCGCGATCTTCCAGCTCAAGCTCTGGCTGGACGGCATGAAGGACGTGGCGGTCATCGTCATGTCTTCGGGTGCCCTGGTCCTGGACATGATCGCGGGTCAGGGGCGCCGCCCCCGCCTCTTCTACACGGTCGTGCGCGCCAGCGAGCGCTTCGACCGCTGGCTGAACCTCCACGCCGCGATGGAGCGCCTGGAGGCCGGAGAGAGCGACGACGGGCTCTTCGGCGCCAGCACCGCCGGCGAGGACACGCTCCTGGGGCAGATCGAGCAGCTCACCCGCGGCGGGGACAAGCCCCGCCGTGTGAGGGGCGGCGAGGGCAGCCAGGAGCCCGAAGCGTAGCGAGCCCGCCCCCGCGTCAGCGCCGGTTGCGCAGCGGCGACGCGTACGGCCCGCGGCCCCGGGTGTAGACCACCACCGCCCCGTTGGCCGTGTTCCCGCCGGTGCCATAGAGCTGCTGGGCCTGGATGGCGGGGAGGAACTCGATGCTCTCGATCTCCGAGGCCGGGAGGCTGCGCAGGGTCAGTGCGCCCTCCGGATCCCGCATGCCGTCCACGATCACCTCCACCTGCTCGCAGGGGGGCTCGTTGATGATGCGGTGCACGCGGCGGTTGCTCTCGATGCAGACCCAGGTGGGGCCGCGCTCCTGGTTCACCTCGCGCACCCGGAGGCCGGGGGAGGCGCGGCGCAGGACCTCGAAGGCCCGGGCGCCCCGCTCCTCCTCTTCGGCCATGGCCTCACCGTACAGGATGTCCTTGCGGAAGGGGGTGAGGCGCGTGATCTGCTCCACGGCGCTGCGCGTGGTGACCACGAGCCCCTCCAGCTCCACCACCTGGGAGGCCACGCGCAGCCCCACGAACACGTTCTGCCCGGGTGGGACCTCGACCGGGTCGGAGCGCACCGTGGCGCCCAGGTTGTAGATCTCCAGGGCATAGGCGCCCGGCTGGATCCCCTCGAAGATGAAGCGGCCCTCCGCGTCGGCGAGGGCCTGGTGGGCGGTGCCTTCCATGCGCACCACCGCATAGGGCATGGGCGTCCCCGACATCTGGTCGTGGAGCTGGCCGCTCAGGTCGCCCAGGCCGCGGGCGGCCGCCTCTAGGAGGATGCGGTCGCGGATCACGTCCTGGGGCCCGGCGGCCGGCCGGGTCCGGATCCCCAGCGGAATGTCGTGGAAGACCACCGACGGGCCGTCCACCGGCAACTCCTCCCATGGGCTCCGGTGGCCCAGGAGCTCCGCCCGCAGCCGGACGGCGCCCGCAGCCGGGGAGACGCCGCAGATCCGGTACCGTCCCGCCGCGTCGGTCTCGGCCTCCCCCCAGCGGAGCACGTCCCCGTCCCGCCAGCTTGCGGTGACCTGCGCCGTGGGGAGCACCACGTCCGACGCCGGGTCCCGGACATGGCCCACCACCACCGCCGCCGCTTCGACCTCCTCCACGGCGCACTCGTATGCCATGGTGAGGAGCCGGGAGGGGACCACCAACGCCAGGTCGAGGAGCGTGTCGCCCGGCGCCAGTGCCAGGGGCGGCGACAGGGGGCTGGTGAGGCCGTCGGCGTCGGCCTGGGCTCGGTAGTCCCCGGGCCCGGGGAGGGTGACCACGAAGGCCCCCTCGCCGTCGGCGGTGGTCACGGCCGCCGGCTCCAGCTCGCCGGTCATTGCGTTCACCCGCAGCACCGTCACGACCGCCCCCCGGGCGGGGGTCAGGGAGACCTGCTCCACCACGACGCCCCCCACGACCTGCCCGGCCGCCCCCGGGGGGAAGGCGAGGAGAGCGCCCAGGAGAGCGCAGGACGAGGCCCTGCCGACGCTCAGCACGGCGCTACCGCCTCCGGGGCACGACCTGGATGACGCCCCCGGCGTGCCCGTTCCCGAAGCGGGTGGTGGCCGTGGTGGCGTTGATGTAGCGGAGCTCGGCGACGCCCCCCGTGGGGAAGGTGCGCAGGATCTCCAGCGCGCCCTGCCGCCGGTCCTCCAGGTAGACCACCGGGAGGGGGGCCTGGCTACCGCGCAGATTCGGCGTCCCCCGCCCCCGCATCCAATTCGGGCGCACCTGGCGTACGAGGTCGAAGGCGTTGGTTGCCGAGGAGGCGGAGATCTCGTCGGGCCCGATTACGTCCGGAGTCAGGGCCGAGCTCCCGCTTCCGTATCCCCCGCCCCCGCAGGCGGCGAGCGCGAGCAGGAGGGCGAACGAGCCGCGTGACCTCCGCGGGCCGCGCGTCCGGCATGGCATGGTGGGACCGCTCACGGTCTCCCTCCTGGAACCCTTCGGGGCACCTGTCGTATATGTCCCCGCCACGTGCGCATACGCAGCCGCCAGCGGGAGCACCTATGTCTACGCCTTCCTCCGCCAGAGTATTACTCCTCGCTTCCCTGGCGCTAGCGTCTCTCTCGGGGTGCTCGCTCAGCACGGAGGGTGAGCTGCGGACCTACGCAGGGGAGTGGTGCACGCTCCGGGGGCTGGGATCCAGCGGCTTCCCCCGCACCGCGGACCGCTACGTGAGCATGACCCTCTTCGACGAGGGCGGCGTGCTGACGGGGTACGGCTCCAGCAAGACGCCGGGCTCCGACACCCTCTTCCAGTCCCGGTTCCGCGGGAGCATCGTGGAAGACCACGCCGTCCTGAGCGTCACCGACCTGGACCCCCTGGCCGAGGCCAAGGGTCCCGTGTTCACCCTGGAGTTGCGCATCGCCGGCGATCGGGACCTGGAAGGCACCATCTCCGGCGACGCGGGAATGGCCGGCGCCATCACCCTGGTCCGCCTGGGTCCGCGCTGCTTCTACGAGTAGCCGGCGGGGGTCGCGCCGGACACACGAGGGCCCCGGGCGGATCGCCGCTCGGGGCCCTCGGTCCTTCCTTCGGTATTCCTGACCGCGTCCGGGCCGGGCCGGCGGTCGCCCGCCGACCCGGCCCTTCGGCGTGCCTACTTCATGTTCCAGTTGTTGTTGTACTCGTTGTACGGGAGCGGCATGCACGTCTGGTTCTGCACGTCGCCCAGCGCGGGCTTGTAGTAGTTGTTGCCCGGCTGGAGGATGTTCGGCACCGCGTTGGGATTGCGGCGCCAATCGCCCATGCGCGTCCCCTCGAGCCAGAAGTCGCGGGACTTCTGGTCCATGAGGTTGGCCAGGAGCTCGGTCGTGTTCGTGGTGCTGATGGCCGCCTGGCCGCCCGCCGCCCGGCGCTCGTTGATGAACGCCAGCATGGACGCCGCGGTCCCCGTCGCCTCCTGCTCGATGTAGCGTGCCTCCAGGCCCGACGAGAGCCGGATGGCCGTGTTCCAGGCCGGGTACTTCTGCTGCGTCCAGAAGCGCAGCTCCCCGTCCTGGGCGAAGCGCCCGGCATCGGAGAACCGGATGCGCGGGTCGTTCATGCTCCGGTAGTGCGGGGGCACCACCAGCGACTCGCGCGTTCCGCCGGCGGAGTAGCTGAACACCCCGTTGCCCAGGCGGGCGCGGTTGGAGGCGTCGTCCACGTAGGGCACGGTGAACGCGAAGGCGGTGGCCACGCCGTTGACGGCCGCGGCCGCCTCGGCCTTGCGGCCCAGGTTGAGCAGCGCGCGCCCCTTCCCGACCCGGGCCGCCGTCACGATGGACGTGGCCTCGGTGCCGGTGGTGGCGCCGCCCGCCGAGATGGCCTTGTCGAATCTGACGAGAGCCGCCTCGAAGAGCTGCGCGGGCGTCATCTTCCCGCCCGGCTCGCCGCCGGGCTGGATCATGGTCCCCTCGCAGAACGCCTCGGCCTGGAGGGTCAGGGCGTATCCGGAGGTCAGGGCGGCCCGGGCCACGTTCAACTCCTGGCCCGCGATGCCGTCCAGGAGCTCGATGACCTGCTCGCTCTGCGCGATGCTCCGCGTCAGGGGGGTCCACAGATCAGCGGGGGTGCTCGTGTTCCGGTCGTCGATGAAGCGGCGGCCGTACTCGTTGCGGGTGGGGAAGGTGTCGCCCACCCACGCCTCGTTGGTGAACCACGAGGTGTAGACGATGTAGCCCGAGGAGAACGCGGCCGCGAACGTCTGGAAGGCGGAGCGTGAGAACACCGTTCCGTCGGCCACGGGGTCGACGGCCTCGGCGTTGATGACGTTGGGGTTGATGACCTCGAAGAAGCTGTCGCAGGCCGTGAGCGCGGGCGTCAGCACCGCGATGGCGGCCAAGGCTCCGACGCGGCCACGGACCCGGCGAAGAATGGTCTGGTTTCGCATGGTGGTCTCGCTGCGTCAGAAGGTCAGGTTCAGCCGCGCCAGGAACCGGCGCGTCTGGGGCAGGGTCAGGAAGTCCTGCCGGGCGAATTCGGCGGCATCGCCGCCGCCGCCCCACAGGGCCTCGGGGTCGGCGCCCTCATAGTCGGTCCAGACCTTCAGGTTGCGTCCGCCCACGGTGAGGACGGCGCTGGTGGCGCCGACCCATCGCGCGATGTCGCGGGGCACGGTATAGCTCACCGAGATCTCCCGGAAGCGCACGTGCGACGCGTCCTGGAAGTACGCGCCGTTCACCGCAGACTGGAGAACGGCGGCGCCGGTCCGCTCGTTGACGAAGGGTCCGAAGCGTGCGAGCCGCCTCTCGGCGGTCCACTCGTTCCCGGCAGCATCGGTGGTGAACGTCGGGTCGAGCCTGCGGACGAACCGCTCGCCCTGGCCGAACTGACGCTCACGGAACTGGTCCGTGTTGTTGTAGAGGATGAAGTTGTCCATGAAGTCGAACTGGACGTACACCCTGAGCGCGTTGAAGAAGGTGAACGTGGAGTTGAAGTTCCCCTCGAGCGTCGGGTTCGGGGGACCGATGTACTCCATGGTGTCCGACACGACGGCCTTCTGCTTGGTCACGTCGCCGCCGGCCAGGTCGTACGACCTGACCGTCTGCGTCCACCAGCCGTTGGCCGGATACCCCTCGACCACGCGCGTGGTGGTGCCGAAGGCGGGCACTTCGCCCAGGTCGGTCACCTCGTTCTTGTTCGTGGTGACGTTCAGGCGGGCGTCCCACCCGAAGTTGTCGAAGCTCACCACCTGGGCGTTCAGCGCCACCTCGAGGCCGGAGTTCATCAGCTCGCCGATGTTCACGAAGGGGTTCTCGGAGAAGCCCAGGGACGGAGGCAGGGGCCGGGCCAGGATGAGGTCCTTCGAGGTCTTGTTGTAGTACGTCACCTCGAGGCCCAGGCGCTCGTTGAACATGCCCGCGTCCAGCCCCAACTCGATCTCCTCGCCGCGCTCGGGCTTCAGCTCCCTGTTCCCCGGGTTGCGGGGGAGCACGCCGGAGGCCGTGACCGTGGACGTGATGGCGAAGGGGGACGACGTGTAGGTGGTGAGCGACGCGCCGCTCACGGGAGAGCGGCCGGTGGAGCCCCACACCGAGCGCAGGCGCATGGTGGAGAACACGCTCTTCATCGCCTCGGGGTAGAAGTCCTCCTCCGAGATCACGTAGGAGAGCCCCACCTTCGGGTTGAAGAAGGTGGGCGAAGATTCGCCGAAATTCGAGTTCTTGTCGATGCGGCCGCCGAGCTGCAGGTACAGGCGGTCACGCCAGGCCAGGTCGAGCTGGGTGAAGACGCCGCCTTCCTTCGCCTCGACGAACTGCTGGCCGCCGGTGGTGCGCGCCGCCGCGTTGATGCTGTTCGTCGCGTTGGTGGTCAGGCCGATCCCGGTGGCGTTGGTCAGGTCTGTGCGCCGGGAGATGGCCTGCATGCCGAACGCCAGGTCGGCGACCAGCCCTGCGGCGAAGTCGCGACGGACGCTGCCGAGGTAGTCGATGGTGATCTCGTCCCGGGTCTGCCGGGCGTGGGAGATCTGCCCCGAGTTCAGGTCGGCGGTGCCGTACCACGTGCTGTCGTTCTTCGGCCAGAACTGCTTGGCCTCGGTCCGCGTCATGTCGATGCCGGCGTTGATGCGGTTCCGGAACCAGGGGAACGGGGTGTAGGTGACGGTGAAGACGGGGGTGATGCGGGTGGCGTTGTCCTCGGTGATGATGCTGGACAGCGCCCGCACCTGCCGGTTGGTGGCGTACCAGCCGTCGTTGCCCGTGCCCACCGAGGTGGGGCTCCCCAGCAGCGTGCCGCCCAGGTAGCCGTAGATGTCGTTGTCGTTGCGCGGCGAGTTCGTGATGATCTTCCCGAGCCCCATGGACCACTCGAGCTTCAGGTTCTCCATGGGCGTGAAGTCGAAATTCACGCGGCCGGTGTAGCGGTCGTAGGAGTTGTTGGGCAGGATCCCCTGCTCGTTCTCGCCGCTGAAGGAGAGATAGTAGCCGTACGCCTGGCCGCCGCCGCGCCCGGACCAGTTCAGCGACCTCAGGTCGCCGTCCTTGAAGACGTCGTAGCGCTTGAGGGGGTTGTCGGAGACCAGCGTCCCCACGGCCTGGCCGTAGCAGAGCGTGCGCTTGGAGTCGGCGACGTGCGCCGCGGTGCAGGCGCCCCAGTTCGTGGGCGGGTTCTCCCACGTGTTCCTGATGACCGCCTGCTCGTAGGAGATGGTCTGCGTGAAGCCCGCGCCGGTCTGGCCGCGCTTCGTGCGGATCTGGATCACGCCCGCCGACGCGTCGGCGCCGTACAGCGTGGCCGCCGCCGGGCCCTTCACGATCTCGACGGACTCGATGTCGTCGGGGTTGATGTCGTTGAGGCGGCTCGTGTTCTGCCCGCCGACCCCGTAGATGGCCGTGATGCGGTTGTCCGCGCGCACGCCGTCGATGATGAGCAACGGCTCGTTGGAGAGGTTCAGCGACGCCGAGCCGCGCAGGCGGATCCGCTGGCCGCCGCCGGACGTGCCGGAGGCCGACGAGATGGACACGCCCGTGGTGCGGGCCTGCAGGAGGTTGGCCACGTTGGAGATGGGGGCCACCTCGCGGAGGGTGGAGGCGCTCACCGACGACACCGACGCCGCCTGGGCGCGCCGGTCCTGACGGCCTGCGGTCCCGGTGACGATGATCTCGTCGAGGGCGATGGCCGACACGGAGAGCTGGAAGTCGGCCCGCGCGGTCTGGCCCGCCGCCAGGCTCACGGTCTGGGTCTCGGACCGGAAGCCGATGTTGATGACGCGGACCTGGCGCTGGCCGGCGCCCACGTTCGTGATGCGGTAGTTGCCCTCCGCGTCCGTGAGCGTGCCCAGCTGGGTGTCCACGATGAAGACCTGGGCGGAGGGGACCGGGGCGCCGCTGCGCGCGTCGGTCACCCGCCCGGTCACGATCCCCGACTGCTGGGCGGAGCCCGGCGCGGCGAGGATCAGGCCCAGGGCGGCCAGCAAGGCCGCCGGGCTCCTGAACAGACGATTGAGATTCATGGTTGCTCCATGAGGTGAGGAAGAAGCAGGACCGGACCCGCTCGGCTCATCCACCTCGTTCCCCCCACCGCCACCTCCCGAGCCCGCTCCGGATCCTGCGGCCCGCGCCGGCGTTCAGGCCGTGCGGGGTACCACCGGGACTGCACAATCGGATACTGGGTATCCAACTCCACATTACACGTGTGCCTTGGGGCGCTGCCTCCTGTTCGGGTGCCTGGGATGCCTATCTGCGAAGGGCCGGGTCTCCGGCCACCAGATGCCGTGTCGGACCGGAGCCGGTCCGCGTAGATTGCGCCTGCGTCTCTCCTGGCTCGCGCCGCCCGGCACGAGCCGGAAAGGAAAGCAATGCCACTCCACCGGCCCCCCAGGGGGCAGCGGACTGGCACCTTCTTCCACGATAGTCTGAATCAAATACCCCCGGCACGGGCCCCTGTCAAGGGGTTTCCGCCACCCCGCCGGGGCCGCCATCGCTCTCAACCCGGGAGGACCCACATGTTCCGAGCTCTCCGCGCGGCGGCCGTCGTGGCCCTGGCCCTGGCCGCCCCGACCGCCCTGGCCGCCCAGGCCGCCCAGGACGGCGCCATCAAGAAGCTCTCCCTGGAGGGCTACCTGGACATGGAATCCGTTTCGGGCCCCCGGATCTCCCCTGACGGGCGCCAGATCGTCTACACCCGGGGGTGGGTGGACAAGTTGAACGACAAGAGGGAGTCGTCCATCTGGATCATGAACGCGGACGGCACCAGGAACCGCTTCCTGGTGGACGGCTCCGGCCCCGTCTGGTCCCCCGACGGCACGCGTATCGCCTACACGGCCCAGGGCGATCCCCAGGGCACCCAGATCTTCGTGCGCTGGATGGACGACGAGGGCGCCGTCACCCAGGTCACCCGGGTGGAGAAGGCCCCCTCGGGGCTGGCCTGGTCTCCCGACGGCCGCTGGATCTCGTTCGGGATGTCCGTGGAGGACCAGGAAAGCTGGGGGATCCGCCTTCCCGGCCGCCCGGAGGGCGCCAAGTGGACCGCCGAGCCCCGCATCGTGACCCGGGCCGACTACCGCCAGGACCGGCAGGGCTTCACCGACGACGGGTGGCGCCACGTGTTCGTCGTACCCGCCGAAGGGGGCACCCCCCGCCAGCTCACCGACGGCGAGCACGACCACGGCAACGCGGTGTGGACGCCCGACGGCAAGGAGCTCCTCTTCTCGGGGCTGCGCACCGGCGACGAGCTGGCGTGGCGGGAGTCGGAGATCTACGCCGTGGACGTGGCCACGCGCGCCATCCGCCAGCTCACGACGCGCAAGGGGCCGGACAACAACCCCCTCCCCTCCCCCGATGGGAGGCTCATCGCCTACACCGGCGACGACTTCCACGAGGACACCTACCGCGACGCCAAGATCTACCTCATGGGGCGCGACGGCTCGAACCCCAGGGTGATCTCCGGGGACCTGGAGCGCCCCATGGGCGACTTCATCTGGGCCCCGGACGGGAGCGGCCTCTACTTCACCGTGAGCGACGCCGGCTCCGCCAACACCTGGTTCGTGTCCGCGGGCGGCGGGGCGCGGCAGGTGACGGAGGGCATCCATATCCTGGGCATCTCCTCTCTGAGCGCTTCGGGCACTTTGGTAGGGACCCGCTCCACGCCCAAGGAGCCCGCCGACGTGGTGGCCTTCGACGTGAAGCGCCCCCGGGATATCAGGCGCCTCACCAACGTGAACGAGGACGTGCTGGCCGGCGTGACGCTGGGTGACGTGGAGGAGATCTGGTACGAGTCCCTGGACGCCTACCGGATCCAGGGGTGGATCGTGAAGCCCCCGGACTTCGATCCGTCGAAGAAGTACCCCCTCATGCTCTCCATCCACGGCGGGCCCCACGCCATGTACGGCGTGGGCTTCAGCTACGAGTGGCAGGAGCACGCCGCGAACGGGTACGTGGTTCTCTACACCAACCCACGGGGGAGCACGGGGTACGGGAGCGCCTTCGGCAACGCCATCGACAACGCCTATCCCAGCAAGGACTTCGACGACCTCATGAAGGGGGTGGACGTGGTCCTGTCCCGGGGCTTCGTGGACGAGCAGAAGATGTACGTCTACGGATGCTCCGGGGGCGGCGTGCTCACGTCGTGGACGGTGGGGCACACCGACCGCTTCGCAGCGGCTTCGGCGGACTGCCCGGTCATCAACTGGCTCTCCTTCGTGGGGACCACGGACAGCCCGGGGTGGTATCGGAACTTCGACAGCTTCCCCTGGGATGACCCCAGCGAGCACCTGCGCCGCTCGCCCCTCATGTACGTGGGGAACGTGAAGACCCCCACCATGCTCATGACCGGCGTCCTGGACCTGCGCACCCCCATGCCCCAGACCGAGGAGTACTACCAGGCGCTGAAGATGGAGGGGGTGCCCACCGCCATGATCCGCTTCAACAACGAGTGGCACGGCACCTCGAGCACGCCGTCCAACTTCCTCCGCACCCAGCTCTACCACCGGGAGTGGTTCCAGCGGTGGTCGAAGAAGCCGGGAGTGTCCCAGTAGCCGCGGGACGGGAACGACAGTGAGGATCATGAGTCCGACGCGGCGGCGTCCGGGACGGCGCCGGATCGCGTCCAGGACCCTGGCCGCCGCGTGCGCGCTGGGGGCTCTGGGGTGCGGAGGGGCGGGGCACGTCGTTCCGTCCGGCCCGCCCGCTCCCGCAGAGCCCGCCCCCATCCGCGCGGGGCGCGCCTCGCCCCCGGGCACCTACGGGGATCTGGACGTGGTGCACTACGACGCCGTCCTTGGGCTCCCGGCTCAGGGCGGGACCGTCGTGGAGGGTGTGGCCACGCTGCGCCTCCGCCCCGCACGGGAGGGCCTCCCGGAGGCGACGCTCGACTTCACCGGTCTCGCCGTGCTGGGCGTGTCCGTGGAGGGGGCAGCCGTGACGGCGCGCCACCAGGAGGGGCGCCTGCACATCCCGCTCCCTCCGGGGACGGGGCCGGCCGACACCCTGTCGGTCCGGGTCGAGTACCGCGGGACCCCCGACGACGGGCTCATCCTGGGGCTCGACGCGCGCGGCAGGCCGGCCGCGTTCGTGGACAACTGGCCCAACCGGGCCCGCTTCTGGCTCCCCTCGGTGGACCACCCCTCCGACAAGGCCACCGCTTCCCTCACCGTGCTCGCCCCCGCGGAGTGGCGGGTGGTGTCCAACGGCACGCTCCTGGTGCAGGGTGGGGAGGCCCTGCCGGCGGCGGACGGCTCGCCGCGGCGGAGTTGGAGTTGGCGCACGGGGGTTCCCGTGTCGGCGTACAACCTGGTCTTCGGCGCGGCCCGTCTGGAAACGGTCCCGCTGGGCGTGGCGGCGTGCGGGTCGTCCCCGGCGTCGCCCCGCGTGGACGGGTGCGTCGAGCTCTCCGCCTGGCTCTACCCGGAGGACGTGGGACAGGCCTCCCGCTCGTTCCGGCGCGCGGCGGAGATGGTGGATTTCTATACGGAGCTCATCGGCCCCTATCCCTTCGAGAAACTGGCCCACGTCCAGGCCTCCACGCGCTTCGGCGGGATGGAGAACGCGTCGGCCATCTTCTACAGCGACGAGGCGCTGGCGAGGGGTGCGGACATGGAGGGGACGGTGGCCCACGAGACCGCCCACCAGTGGTTCGGCGACTCGGTGACCCAGGCCGATTGGCCCGAGCTGTGGCTCTCCGAGGGCTTCGCCACCTATTTCGGCCACCTCTTCTTCGAGCGGACGGAAGGGGAGGCCGACTTTCGCGCCCGCCTGGAGGAGGACCGGGCCCAGGTGCTGGCTTCCGCCGACGTGCAGCGGCCGGTGATGGACCGGGAGGAGGAGGACCTCTTCGCGCTGCTGAACGCCAACAACTACCCCAAGGCGGGATGGGTCCTCCACATGCTGCGCGGGATCGTGGGGGACGACGCCTTCTTCCGGGGCATCCGCGCTTATTACGCCCGCTTCGCCGGGGGCACGGCAACCACCGCGGACTTCCGTCGGGCCATGGAAGACGCCTCGGGGGCCGAGTTGGGGTGGTTCTTCCGCCAGTGGCTCGAGGAGCCCGGATACCCGGTGCTCTCCGTGACCCATCACTGGGATGCCGCCGCCGGGGAGGTGGCCCTGACCCTGCGGCAGGAGCAGGACGGGGCGTGGCCCATGTTCCGGCTCCCCCTCGAGCTGGAGCTCATCTCCGGGGAGGGGGAGTCCCGAAGAGAGCGCGTGGAGGTGGCGGCGCGGGAGGAGACCTTCCGCTTCAGAGCCGTCGGGCCCCTGCGCGGGGTGGTCCTCGACCCCGACGGGTGGGTGCTCCACGGAACCCGTCGCGCCGCCTCGCTCGGGAGTGCCTGGACCCATTCGAGCGTGCGCTGAATGTGCCTCCCGGGCCGCGGTCGCACGGGGGTGGAAGGACGTAGGGGTTCCCCCTACGTCCCCCTCATGGAAACCCCCACCCACCCCCCCCATCCCCTCCCGACACCCCCCCCCAACCCGTGCCGGTAGCTTCATCGTGGGCCAGCAGCCGGACGGCTGCATACATAGCCGACCCTCTTTGCTCCCTGGGGGAAGGATGGCGATGAAGCTACCGACCGTTGGCGCGAAGGCGCTGGCGGAACGTGAAGTGTCCGTGCGCACCGTAACGGACCTTTCCGTCGAGGTCGTCTCCGACTCCGGGGAGGGCGCGCAGAAGTGCGGACAGATCTTCGGGGCCGTCTCCGCCAAAATGGGGAACGGCGTCTGGACCGTGGAGATCATCCCCGCCGAGGTCGAGCCGCCGCCCCGCAGTCCCGCAGGCGCTTCGGGGATCCGCATCCGCCTGGGCGAGCGCGAGGTCACGAACTGGGGCGACGAGACCAACGTGGTGGTGGCGTTCAACGAGCAGGTGCTCCTGGGGCGCCACCAGCTCAAGGCGCTCGCTCCCGACGCCGTCATCCTGGTCGAGGGTATGTGGGCGAACCACCCCGACCCCGACGTCCGCAAGCAGTGGGCGGACGTCATGGAGGAGTTGTCGGCGTTCGACTACACCATCATCGAAGTCCCCATGGAGGAGCAGTGCCTCACCGTGGTGGACAACGCCCGCAAGGGCAAGAACATGTTCGCCCTGGGGCTCCTGTGCGAGGTCTTCGGGCGTGACGTGGAGAGGGCGAAGGAGCAGATCGCCCACGCGTTCCGGGGCAAGAAGAAGGAGGTCACCGAGAAGAACTGGCAGCTCCTCGACCTGGGATACTCCTGGGCGAAGGAGAACCTGAGCTTCCGCTTCGAGATCCCGACCATGCCCGAGGGTGGGCCGAAGCTGGTGATGAACGGCAACGAAGCCCTGGCCCTGGGCGCCGTGGCCGCCGGCATGGATCTGGCCGCCATGTACCCCATCACGCCGGCCACCAGCGTCTCGCACATGCTGGGCGAGGTCTTCGAGAGGTACGGAGGCGTGCTGCACCAGGCCGAGGACGAGATCGCGGCCGCGGGCGTGGCCATCGGGTCCTCCTATGCCGGCCGGTGCGCCTTCACGATCACCTCGGGCCCCGGCCTGGCCCTCAAGACCGAGTTCATCGGCCTGGCGGTGATGGCCGAGATCCCGCTGGTGGTCATCGACGTCCAGCGTGGAGGCCCCAGCACCGGCCTCCCGACCAAAGTGGAGCAGTCCGACCTCCTGGCGGCTCTGTACGGCCAGCCCGGCGATACCCCCAAGGTCGTCGTCGCGCCCGCCACCATCGAGGAGTGCTTCCACGTCATGCCCACGGCCCGGCGCATCGCCGAGGCCCTGCGCACCGTGGTCGTGGTCCTCTCCGACGCCAACCTGGCCACCGGCGTGGCACCCTTCGCCCGCCCCGAGCTGTCCGCGGACTGGCAGGCGGCACCGCCCGATCTCCGTCCCGTGCCCCCCGGCACCAAGCCCTTCGACTGGGATCCGAAGACGGGCCTCTCACGCCGCCTCCTCCCCGGGCAGCCCGGAGGCGAGCACACGCTCACGGGCCTCGCGCACAACGAGAAGAGCAAGGTGGCCTACGACCCGGACACCAACGAGCGCGCCATGCAGGCGCGCAGCCGGAAGTTGGCGGCCTTCGAGCAGACGCTCCTGCCCCCCGAGGTCAACGGGGACGCGAAGGGCGGCGACCTGCTGGTGGTGGGGTGGGGGAGCACCAAGGGAGCCATCGAGGAAGCGGTGGAGCGGGCCCGCAGCGAGGGCCTCTCGGTCTCCAGCATCCACGTGACGTTCCTCTCGCCCCTCCAGCCCGGGCTGAAGGAGGTCTTCAAGAAGTTCAAGAAGGTCCTCACGGTGGAGATCAACTACTCCGACCCGAAGGACGGCCCGTTCATCACGGACTACAACCGCCGTCGGGGCCAGCTCGCCTTCCTGCTGCGCGCCACCACGCTGGTGGACGTGGACTGCTGGACCCGCACCATCGGCGAGCCCCTGCGCCCGGTCGAGATCCACCAGGCGATCCGCGAGCACATGCCCGGAGGTGAGTCCTGATGTCCTGCTCCATTCTCCACTCGGCCCGCGAGGACGAGCGCGTCTTCGAGATGACGGACTACCAGGGCCCGCAGGCCCGGTGGTGCTCCGGCTGCGGCGACCACTCGGTGCTCGCGGCCGCCCAGCGCCTCATGACCGACGAGCAGCTCAAGCCCGAGGGCACGGTCTTCGTGTCCGGGATCGGGTGCTCGAGCCGCTTCCCGCACTACATGAAGACGTACGGGTTCCACGGGATCCACGGCCGGGCCCTCACCGTGGCCACGGGCGTGAAGCTCACCCGCCCCGAGCTGGACGTTTTCGTGGTCATGGGCGACGGCGACTGCGTGTCCATCGGCGCTGCGCACTGGATCCACGCGGTCCGCTACAACATGGACATGACCGTGATGATGCTGGACAACAACATCTACGGTCTGACCAAGAAGCAGACGTCCCCCACCACGCCGCGGGGCTACAAGTCCAACACCCAGCCCCAGGGCAGCTACCTGCCCCCCATGAACCCGCTGGCGGCCACCCTGGGGTTCACCAACGCCTCCTTCGTGGCGCAGACGGCCGAGTGGGTGCCGGCGCACCTCTTCGAGACCCTGAAAGCCGCCCACCGGCACAAGGGCTTCGCGTTCGTGCGCATCCTGCAGCGCTGCCCCCACTTCACTCCGGACCTCTTCACCGACGCGGTGAAGAAGCCCGACCTGGTGGAGATCCTCACCCATCCCGAGGGGATCGTGGTGGACGGGTTGGACAAGATCTACAAGAAGCAGGTGCGCCACGATCCCGCCGACATCCACCATGGCCGGGAGCTGGCCGAGGACCAGGACATCATCCGCCTGGGGCTCTTCTTCCGGGACGAGTCCCGGCCTCGCTACGAGGAGACCCGCTCGCTCCAGAAGCGCACAGCACGTGAGAAGATGGAACTCCTCAACGAGGACTTCGACCGCTATGCCGTCTGACACGAAGCTGGTCGTGGCCGGCGACCTCGCGCTGAAGGCGCTCGATGCGCTCGGCCCCCGGGTGGAAGCGTTCCATTCGGCCGTGGCTACCGCCGAAGAAGAGATCCGGAGCTACGTCATTCACCGGCGCGGCATCTCGGGGCACCGCGCGGAGCAGGCCCTGGCGGAGCTCGGGCCCTTCGCGGCGGGACGCATCGACGGGGAGAAGTTCGCGGCGCTGCTCATGGACGTGGACGACCTCACGCCCGACGCCGAGGGTGTGATGGACCGGGCGGAGCACATCCTGGCCGAGTTCGCCGTGAGCACCGATTTTCACCTGGTGTCGGTGCCGAAGGGCGGCGATCTGCGCGACGCCGTGAAGGAGGCCCTGAACCACGTGGGCCAGGTGTTCGGCGCGTCCCGCGCCGTGGAGCTGGCCCGCTCGGGGCTCTTCGATCCGGCCCAGCACAACCTCTTCCTGTCCGCGCTCCCGTTCCGGAAGTGGAACCGGGAGGAGCGGCACCTGGCCCCGCCCCTGGTGGTCGACCTGGAGTCCGAGGACCTGGTCCCGGCCGGGCTGGGCGAGTTCCTGGACGGGGCGGTGAAGATCGTGCTCGTGGTGAAGGGGCCGACCACGCCGGCGCCGCTGGCCCGCCTCATCACCCCCGGCACGTACGTCGTGCAGACCGCGGACCCCGCCGAGCTCGCCGGCCTGGCCCGCTCGCCCCACCCGGGCGTGGCGCTCCTGTTCGACGCGGCGCGCGCCGAGCAGGCCCGCTTCGTCCACGACCCCGACGCGGGCTCGACGCCGTGGAAGCGGCTCGTGGTGAGCCACATGCCCGAGCAGCCCGAGGTCGGGCAGGGCCGAAGAGCCCCGACCTGGCTGGAGGAGCTGGCGCACCTGGAGGCCCTGGCCAGGAAGCCGGCCGGCGCCGTCTCCGCGGACGGTGCACCGTCGGAAGAGCCCACCGAGGAGAGGTCCCCGGCCGACCAGCTCGCTGCGTACCTTCTCAGCCGCCTGGACCTGGACGGGGTGTAGGAGACCTTTCATGATCTCGACCGGAGGGGTCTTCGAAGCCGTCGCGATCCTGGGTGGCGTGGCCACCTTCTTCGCCGCCTTCATCGCGCTGGCCAACGCCAAGTTCAAGGTCTGGGAGGACCCCCGCGTGGACGGCGTGCGGGATCTGCTTCCCGGCGCCGACTGCGGCGCCTGCGGTGAGGCCGGCTGCCGGGCTTTCGCCGAGGCGGTCGTCGTGGGGCGGAGGCCCCCGGCAGGGTGCACGGTCATGAACGCCGACATGCGTTCCGAGGTGGCGGCGTTCATGGGGATCGACGCAGGTTCGGCGGACAAGCGCGTGGCACGCCTTCTGTGCGCCGGCGGAAGAGACGTGGCGCCCTACAAGGGGCGCTACCACGGCGTGGAGAGCTGCGCCGCGGCGGCCGCGGTGACCGGGGGCGGCAAAGCTTGCCCCTGGGGTTGCCTGAGCTTTGCCGACTGCGCGGTGGCGTGTGACTTCGACGCCATCACCATGAGTCCCACCGGCCTCCCGGTGGTGGACCCGGAGAAGTGCACGGCCTGCGGCGATTGCGTCGAGGCGTGCCCCTTGGGCCTCTTCGTCCTGATGCCCATCAGCCACCGTCTGGTGGTGCAGTGCAAGAACCTGTTGAACGGGGACGCGGCGACCGCCGTGTGCTCCGTGGCGTGCAACGCCTGCGGGCGGTGCGTCGCCGACGCCGCGCCGGGCCTCATCTCCATGGTGAATGGCCTGGCCATTGTCAACTACGACCAGATCGAGCTGGAGAACCCCAAGGCCATCGAGCGGTGCCCCACCGGGGCCATCGTGTGGATCGAGGGCCAGCAGTTCCCGCAGCTCTTCAACTCCGCAGGGAGTGAGGCCGCATGAGCAAGCAGTCAGAGGGCGCGAAGACCCCGAAATATCCCGGCATCCAGGAAGCCACCGACGGCACGGGTGCCCTGGTGCACTCCGAGACCAATGCGTCCGAGGCGGCGGGTGCCTACCCGATCACGCCGTCGACCCAGATGGGCGAGGGGTGGGCCGCGGCCTCCGCGGCGGGGAAGCTCAACGTGAACGGCCGCCGCCTGATCTTCTTCGAGCCCGAGGGAGAGCACGCCGCCGCCGCCGTCACCGCGGGCATGAGCATGACGGGGCTGCGCTCCGCGAACTTCTCCAGTGGCCAGGGCATCGTGTACATGCACGAGTCGCTGTACCCCGCCGTCGGGAAGCGCCTCACGTACGTGCTCAACGTCGCCGCGCGCGCCATCACCAAGCACGCGCTCAACGTGCACGCGGGGCATGACGACTACCACGCGGTGGACGACACCGGCTTCTTCCAGATCTTCGCCAAGGACGTGCAGGAAGCCGGGGACTTCACGCTCATCGCACACCGCATCGCCGAGCTGTCGCTGAATCCCGGGCTCAATGCCCAGGACGGCTTCCTCACGAGCCACGTCATCGAGACGGTGCTCTTGCCCGAGCCCGAGCTCATCAAGGAGTACCTGGGCGATCCGGCGGACATCATTGATTCGCCCACGCCGGCGCAGCGACTCACGTTCGGCGAGAAGCGGCGCCGCATCCCCGAGCTGTTCAACGTGGACTACCCGGCCATGCTGGGGCCGGTCCAGAACCAGGAGTCGTACGCCCAGGGCGTCGCCGCCCAGCGTCCCTTCTACTTCGACCACATCGCCGACATCGCCGATCAGGCGTTCAGCGAGTATGGCGAGCTCACCGGCCGCGCCTACGCGCGGGCTGTGGGGTACCTCACGGGCGACGCCGAGTACATCCTGGTCGGGCAGGGCTCGGTGGTGCCGAGCATGGAGGTGGTGGCCGACCACCTCCGGAAGAAGGGGCTCAAGGTGGGCGTGCTCAACGTGAGCATGTTCCGGCCCTTCCCCGCGGACCTCGTGACGAAGATCCTGGCCGGCGCCAAGGGCGTGACCGTGCTGGAGCGCACCGACCAGCCCCTGGCGGTGGATGCGCCGATGCTCCGCGAGATCCGCGCCGCCATGACCCAGGGCCTGGAGAACTGGAAGGCGCTGCACGCCAAGGGGAGCGGGGCCAAGCCTGGCGCGGCCCTCCCCTACCCGAAGCTCACCCCCATCGACCCGGCTTCCATGCCGGACTTCTACTCGGGCGGGTTCGGGTTCGGAAGCCGCGACCTCCAGCCCGGCGACATCGTCGCCGCCGTGAACAACATGCTCCCCGACGGGAAGCACAAGCGGCAGTTCTACCTGGGGATCGACTTCATCCGGAAGGGGACCAAGCTCCCGAAGCTCCAGATCTGGCAGGAGCAGCTTCTGGAGGCCTATCCCCACCTGGCCGACGCGGCGCTCGAGTCGGCGGGTGATCTGAACCTGCTCCCCCCCGGGGCCACCTCGCTCCGCATCCACTCGGTGGGAGGGTGGGGCGCCATCACCATGGGCAAGAACATCGCCATGACGGCGTTCGAGCTCTTCGGGATGCAGGTGAAGGCCAATCCCAAGTACGGGTCGGAGAAGAAGGGCCAGCCCACGACGTTCTACGCCGTGCTGGCGCACGAGCCCATCAAGCTCAACGCCGAGCTCAAGAGCGTGAA
>JBFYZE010000119.1:0-4780 GCA_041309665.1 Gemmatimonadales bacterium
CCCCCCCCCCCCCCCCCCCCCCCCCCCCCCCCCACCCCCCCCCCCCCCCCCCCCCCCCCCCCCAACCCCCACCACATTTTTAATTATACGTCGACCACCGATATATACACAGGTATGAACACTCTTTCCCTACACGACGCTCTTCGGATAGCGGGCCAGTGGCCCGCGGCCGAGGAAGAAGGCGACGTCCGAGCCCAGGGAAGCCCCGAGCTCGGCCAGCACGGCGGGAGATAGCGGGTCCCCCCACAGGGCGCTGACGCAGCGCAGCACGGCGGCGGCGTCCGACGATCCACCCCCGAGCCCGGCACCCGCCGGAATGCGCTTCCGCAGCCGGATCTCGACCCTGTCGGAGCCTGCCGAGCGCCCTGCTGCGTCGAGGAACGCCAGAGCCGCGCGGTGCGCCAGGTTCTCCCGCGCCGGGCCCAACTCCGCCCCTTCCACAGTGAGGCGGACACCGTTCCCCGGGCGACGCGACACCTCCACCTCGTCGCAAAGGTCCACCGCCTGGAAAAGGGTGTCCAGCTCGTGGAAGCCGTCGGGGCGCCGCCGGAGCACCCTCAGCCAGAGGTTGACCTTGGCCGGGGCCAGGATGCGCACCGCGGCGGGGGCGCTCAACTCCCGCGCGCCTCGGGCTCCGCCGCCGGAGCGGGGTGCTCCCCCTCGATGACCTCCTCCACCCGCTCCTCCGCCGCGCCCACGTCTCCGAGCGAAAGGCCCAGTCGCCACGCGTAGGCGAGGCCGATGACGGTGATGGGGATCCAGCCCGCGAAGTGGTACCCGAAGGCGAAGGCCAGCGAGCGTGCCTCCTCGACGCCGTAGACATTGGTGAGCGCGAAGTTGGCCGAGGCGTGGAAGGTGCCGATGAAGCCGGGCGCCGAGGGGATGGCCACGCCGAAGCCGACCACGGCTTCGGTGAACCAGGCCGACACGAGCCCCGTGTGGATGCCGAAGGCCATCATCCCCAACCAGAACGAGAGGCCGTGGAAGAGCCAGAACCCGGCGGTCCACAGGAGGCCCAGCGTGAGGAGGCGGGGCGAGCGGAGCACGGCGATGGAGTCGAGGAGCGCCTTCAGCGCGTCCACCACCGGGCGCGCCACCGACGAGGGGAGATGCGCCGCCGTCCGCTCCGCAACGCGGATGAACGCCGAGGGCCAGACGGCCATCACGCTCAGCCCGGCCATGACCACCCCGACCGCGACGATCCCGCCCCTGAGGATGACCGCGCCCAGCCCCTGCGAGAGCGCGCCGCCGGACGGGAAGCCCGGGGTCAGCGTGGGAACCACCAGCAGCAGGAGCAGGACCACGCCGTCGAGGAAGCGCTCCACCACCAGGGAGCCGAACGCCGCGCTGGCGGAGACCGGCTCCAGCCGCGAGAAGGCGTACGCGCGGGCGAACTCCCCCACCCGGGCGGGGAGCAGGTTGTTGGCCATGAACCCGATGCTCACGGCGGCGAAGCGGGAGCGCAGCGAGGTGTCCTCCCGCACCGGGGCGAGGAGGAGCTTCCACCGCAGCGCGCGGATGACGAAGCCGAAAGTGGCGACCGCCACCGCCGCGGCGAGCAGAAGGGGATCCCCCTGCCGCATCTGTGCCCACACGTCGGCGAAGGAGACGCCTCGGAGCGCCCACCACAGGAGGACGACGGTGACCGCGACGCCGAAGAGCGCCTTGCCCGCGTGCCTCACCGGGGCGTCCGCGCCCTTCGGATGATCTCCGCCATCTCCCGCACCGCCGCCTCGAGCCCGGTGAAGAGCGCGCGGGACACGATGCTGTGGCCGATGTTGAGCTCCTCGATCTCCTCGATCGCCGCCACCGGGGTCACGTTCTCGTAGGTGAGCCCGTGGCCCGCGTGCACGGCCACGCCCAGCTCGCGGCCCAGCAGGGCTCCGCGGGCGAGGCGCGCCAGCTGCTCCGAGCGCGCGGCGCCGCGTGCGTTGGCGTACTCGCCGGTGTGGAGCTCGATGGCCGCCACGCCCAGCTCCGCGCTGGCGCGGATGGCCGCCTCGTCCGGGTCGATGAAGAGCGAGGTGCGCACGCCCGCACCGTTCAGGTCCGCCACCGCGCGGGCCAGCCCGGCCCGGTGGGCGGGGGACATGTCGAGCCCGCCCTCCGTGGTGACCTCCCGACGGTCCTCCGGGACGAGGGTCGCCTGCCTGGGTCGCCATGCGCAGGCCAACCGCATGACCTCCGAGGCGGCGGCGAGCTCCAGGTTCACGCCGGTCCTCGCGGTCTCGAGGAGGAGACGCACGTCCCGGTCCTGGATGTGTCTGCGGTCCTCGCGCAGGTGGACGGTGATGCCGTCGGCCCCGCCGAGCTCCGCCAGCACGGCAGCGCGCACCGGGTCGGGCTCGTCGGTCTGCCGAGCCTGCCGCACCGTGGCCACGTGGTCGATGTTCACGAACAGGCGCATGGTAATCATCCGGTGATCTCGCTTGTGAGGCGTTCCATGAGCTCAGCGCGGGCCTGCTCCGGCAGGCCGTCCGCGGCGAGCCGGAGCATCTCCAGCCCAAGCACGGCGTAGAGACGGCGATCCCCCCGGTCCAGCGCCCGCAGGTGGAGGTCCACCGTCTCCCGATCCCCCCGGGAGATGGGGCCCGTCAGGGAGCCTTCTACCCCCCTCTCGGCCAGGTTCTCCACCGTCCCCCTCAGCAGAGGGAGGAGGGCGGGGAGCGCCTGGTCGTGCTCGACGCCTGCCTGCTCCAGCAGCCGGCAGGCCGCACCCACCAGAGGCGGGAGCGAGTTGGACACCAGGACCGCGGCCGCGTGGTAGACGGGCCTCCGCGCCTCGGGCACCGAGAGCACCGGGCACCCGACGAAGGCTGCCAGGCGGCGGGCGACGCCCAAGGCGATCGGCGCCCCGGTGACTGCCACCCAGGAGCCCGGGAGGCGCTCTGCGCCGGTGACCGGGTGCGCGAACGCCTGCAGGGGGTGGAACGAGCCCACGGCGTACCCCCGTGCGTGCAGCGGTGCGAGCACCTCGGTGGAGAGGGCACCCGAAAGATGGAACGCCGCACAACCCTCCGGCGCCGGACCCAGGCCGGCCAGCTCATGGGCCATCTCGGGGAGCGCCGCATCGGGGACTGCCAGGAACACCGCAGCGGTCCGCGGCCTGGGCATCCGGAGCCCGAAGACATACTCCGCGAGGCCCTGCGTGAAGAGCGGATGGGCCGGGGGCTCGGGCCTGCGCCCGCACACCGTGAGCGCGTCCACGGCCTCGGCCTGTAGCAGGGCGTACCCCAGCGCCATCCCGGCTCTCCCGGGACCGACGATGAGGACGTGGTCCAGGGCGCTCACTCCACCTCCCCGACCTGCACCCCGGGGCGGCTCGCCAGGCGGCCCAGGAGCGCCCGCGGAACGCGCACCGTCACAGCCAGCGCGCCATCCTCCTCGGCCCTGCGCAGGACCTCGCCCTCCCGGTGGAGAACTGCCAGCATCTCCCCGTCCGCAGCGGGGAAGCGCACCACCACGTGGGCGAGGCGCGCACGGATGCGCGCCTTCAGCGTCTCCCTGAGCGCCTCCAGCGACTCGGATTGGTGGGCCGACACGAACACCGCCGGGCGTGGGTCCAGGGCGCGGATCCGCTCTCGGAGCCCCTCCTCCTCGGCGTGGGTGAGGCGGTCCACCTTGTTGAACACGAGGATCCGCTCGGCACCCTCCAGGCCCAGCTCCCCCAGCACCTCGTTCACCACCTGGTGCTGCTCCTCCCAATCCGGATGGGACGCATCGATGACGTGGAGCAACACGTCCGCCTCCCGAGCCTCCTCGAGGGTGGACCGGAAGGAGGCCACCAGGTGGTGCGGCAGCTTGCGGATGAAGCCCACCGTGTCCGTCATGAGGACCGTGAACCCGGAGCCGAGCTCCACGGTCCGCGTCGCCGAGTCCAGCGTGGCGAAGAGCCGGTCCTCCACGAAGAGGTCGGCCCCGGAGAGCGCACGCAGCAGCGACGACTTCCCGGCGTTGGTGTATCCCACGAGCGCCGCCCGGAACTGCCCCTGACGCGACTTCCGCTGCTGCTCGCGGGCGCGGGCCACCTCCCTGAGCTTCTCCCTCAGGTCTGCGATCCGGGCACCCACGAGCCGCCGGTCCGTCTCCAGCTGCGTCTCCCCGGGGCCCCGCAGGCCGATTCCGCCCCGGATGCGGGACAGGTGGCTCCACATGCGGCGCAGGCGGGGGAGGAGGTACTCGAGCTGGGCCAGCTCCACCTGGAGGCGCGCCTCCCGGGAGCGCGCCCGGGTGGCGAAGATGTCCAGGATCAGCTCGGAGCGGTCGAGCACCCTCACCCCGAGGAGGTCCTCCAGGTTCTTCCCCTGCGCCGGGCTCAGCTCCTCGTCGAAGATGACGAGGTCGGCCGCCGTGGAGGCGACCATCTCCTTCAGCTCCTCCGCCTTCCCCTCCCCGATGTAGAAGCGTGGGTTGGGGTGGGAGAGCCGCTGGCGGAGCGCGCCCACCACGATGCCCCCGGCGGTGTCGGTGAGGCGCGCCAGCTCCTCCAGGTGCTCGTCGGCGAGGTGGGAATCCAGGTCGCGCTCGGGGGCGCCCACGAGGACGGCCTTGTCCACGGGCGTCCTGATGTCGATGAGCTGGGTCGGAATCCTGCACCTCCCTGGAGTGGCTCGGCAGCCTCTACGGCCGGAAGAGCCCGCGTTGATCGAAGGGGATCCGCTTCTCGCCCAGCGGCGTTCCCGCAACGAGCTCTCCGCTGAAACGATACTCAAGCTCCCCCTGCCGAAGAAGGCGCGCGAGGGCCGCGCCCACGGAAGCGGCCTCGAAGGGCACGGTGATC
>JBFYZE010000120.1:0-6510 GCA_041309665.1 Gemmatimonadales bacterium
CGTGGAGGAGATCATGAAGCCCGCCGGGGGGGCCGGGGCGGCGACGCCGGCCGACAGCGTCGCCGCGGCGGCGGCGCCCACCGGGTGATGCGGAAGCCCTGATGCGCCTCCCCGGCATGTCCGGAACGCGGGAGTGGGTCTACCCCCAGTCCATCCAGGGGACCTTCACCCGCCTCCGCCACTGGACGTTCCTGGGGCTCCACCTGGCGCTCTTCGCCGTGCCGTGGATCCCGGTGAAGGGGCACCCCATGCTCCTCCTCGACCTGCCGCACCGGCGGGTCCACCTCATGGGCGCGGTGTTCACGCCGGCGGACACGATCTTCCTCCTCCTCCTCCTCCTGTTCCTGGCGTTCTCGCTCTTCTTCTTCACGGCCATCTTCGGGCGGATATGGTGCGGGTACGCCTGCCCCCAGACCGTCTTCCTGGAGAGCTGGATCCGCCCGCTGGAGCAGTGGATCGAGGGCGACCGGGCCCAGCGCAAGCGACGGGACGAGGGCGCGTGGAGCTTCGACAAGGCCTGGCGCAAGGCGGCGAAGTGGGGCGTGTTCGCGGCGGTGTCGCTCCTGCTGGGCATGGCCATGACCAGCCTGTTCGCCGGCGCGAAGCCGCTGTGGACGGGGACGGCGAGCGCCACCTCCTACGCGTTCGTGGCCATCTTCGCCGCGTTCTGGTTCGCCGACTTCCTCTGGTTCCGCGAGCAGTTCTGCGTCTACCTGTGCCCGTACGCCCGCTTCCAGAGCGCGCTCACCGACGACGAGACGCTCCTCATCTCCTACGACGAGGCCCGGGGCGAGCCGCGCAGCAAGAGCCGGGGCCGCGAGGGCGGGTTCATCGGGTGCCAGAAGTGCGTCGTCGTGTGCCCCCAGGGGATCGACATCCGGGAGGGGTTCCAGCTGGAGTGCATCCAGTGCGCGCGGTGCGTGGACGCGTGCGAGAGCGTCATGAGCCGCTTCGGCCAGCCCACGCTCGTGCGCTACAGCTCCATCGCCGCGGACCGGAGCGAGGCCACCCGCCCCTTCCGCCCGCGCACGCTGGTGTACGGAGGGCTCCTCACCGCGCTCACCGCCGCGGCGCTGGTCCTCCTCCTGGGGAGGGTCCCCTTCGAGGCGTCGGTGAACCGGGCTCCCGGCTCCCTCTTCACCCTGGACGCGGACGGGTACGTCCGCAACACCTACCTGCTCAAGCTCACCAACAAGCTGGCGGACGCGGGGGAGGTGGAGTACACGGTGGAGGTGGACGGCCTGGAGGGCGCCGAGGTGTCGTCGCCCGCGCTCACCGTGGGCCCGGAGGAGAGCCGCACCATCCCGCTCATCATCCGCCTCCCGGCCTCGGCGGTGCGCGCCCGCAGCGTTCCCCTCACGGTGCGCATCGCGTCGCCCGCCGGCTCGCTTCTCCTGCCCACCACCTTCGCCACGGGAGCCTCCCTCGGTGGGGACTGAGCCAGGGAAGGGGGGCGCCCACGCGTCCGCCGCCGGCCCGGCGAAGCCGGGGCGGGACCACCTCTGGCCCTGGCTCCTGGCCATCGGCCTCGCGCTCGTGATGCTGGTGAACGCGATCTTCATCTGGATCGCCGTGAGCGGCGCCGACGAGGTGGCCCCCTCGTACACCCAGGGGGACCGCTGAGGCGATCTCCGGCCGCCTCTCGACGCCCGTGACGAACCCGCCTCCGACCCGCTCCGCACCCGACGGCGCCCCGCGCCCCGGCGCGGGCGCCCCGCGTCCAGGCGACCTCACCTCGGGCCCCGGCGAAGCCCCTCCCCGGCAGGTCTCCCACTGCCCCCACTGCGGCGCCCCGGTGGAAGGCCCCGAGGACATCTACTGCTGCGCCGGGTGCGAGATGGCGGCGGCCATCATCAGCGGCGCCGGGCTGGAGCGGTACTACGCGGAGCGCGAGGCGTTCGCGCCCCGCCCGGAGCCGCTGGCCGGCGGGTGGGACGCGCTCCCCGTGGAGCAGGGACCCGACGGGCTGTGCGAGATCCGCCTCGCCATCGACGGGCTCCGGTGCGCGTCGTGCGTGTGGGTGGCGGAGAACGTGCTGCAGCGCACCACCGGCGTGGCCGAAGCGCAGGTGAGCTACGCCACCGGGCGGGCCACGCTGCGCTGGGACCCGGACAAGGTGCGCCTGGGCGAGCTGGCCGGCCGCATCGCCGGGCTCGGGTACCGCCCCCGTCTCCTGGGCGAGGAGAGCCGCCCCGACCGGGCGCTCCTGCTCCGGCTGGGCGTGGCCTCCTTCGCCGCGGCCAACGTGATGTCGTACGCCGCCGCGCTGTACGCCGGGTGGTTCGGCGGCATGGAGGTCCACTTCGCCGCGCTCTTCCGCTGGATGTCGCTCATCCTCGCCACGCCCGTCGCGCTCTGGTGCGCGTCGCCCTTCTACGCCGGTGCGTGGGCGGGGCTGAAGGCCCGGGTGCTGCACATGGACGTGCCCATCGCCATCGCCGTGGTGGTGCTCTACGTCCACGGCCTGGTGGGGACGTTCCGGGGGTTCGACGGATACCTGGACTCCATGACCATGCTCGTCGCCCTCCTCCTCGCGGGGCGGGTCCTGGAGTCCCGGGGGCGGAGGCGGGCGGCGGAGGCGGCGGTGACGCTGGCGGCCACCATGCCCGCCACGGCGCGGCGCGTGGCCGGCGGCGCGGTGGAGTCGGTGCCGTCGATGGAGCTCGTGGCCGGGGACCGGGTGATGGCGGGCGCCGGGGAGGAGCTCCCCGCCGACGGCGTCGTCGCCGCCGGCACCGGAGCGCTCCGCCTGGCCCTCCTCACCGGGGAGTCGGCGCCGGTGCAGGTCGGGATCGGGGACCGGGTGTGGGCCGGCACGGTGGTCGTGGACGGTGGGCTTGTGGTGGAGGTCACCGAGGCCGCCGAGGGCACGGTGATCAGCCGCATGGCCGAGGAGCTACGCGCCGCCGCGGACCGGGGGACCCGCCCCTCGTCCACGGACCGCATCGCACCCTGGTTCACCGCCGGCACGTTGGTGGTGGCCGCGGCCACGCTCTTCGCCTGGTGGCTCGCCGCCGGCCTGGGCACGGCGCTCACCACGTCGGTGGCCGTGCTCGTGGTGGCGTGCCCCTGCGCCCTGGCGCTCTCCCGCCCCCTGGCGGCCGCGTCGGGGCTGGGCGCCGCCGCCCGCCGGGGCCTCCTGTTCCGTTCCGCCGACGCCCTGCTGGAGCTGGCCGACGTGGACCTGGTGGGGTTGGACAAGACCGGGACGGTCACCGCCGGCGCCCTGGACGTGGTGGCTGCGGGCGACGACGACCTGCGCATCGCCGCCGGGCTGGAGCGCTTCAGCATCCACCCGGTGGCGACGGCCATCGTGCGCGAGGCGGCCATGCGGAGGATCCCCCTCCCCCCCGCCTCCGACGTCCACGAGGACGCCGGCGTGGGGATCTCGGGCACCGTGGACGGGGCCGCATGGCGCATAAGGAGCGGAGGAGCGGGGGTGGTGGTCCTGGAAGGGGAGGACGGATACCGGGGCCTCATCCGCCTGGGCGACGCCGTGCGTCCCGACTCCGCGGCCGCGGTGGAGCGGATCCGCGCCCTGGGGGTGGAGGTGGCCCTCCTCACCGGCGACCACCCGGAGACCGCCGAGCGCATCGCCGCGCTCGCCGGCATCCACGACGTGCAGGCCCGCGTGACCCCGGAGGCGAAGGCCGAGTGGGTGCGGGAGCGCCAGCGGGAGGGACGGCGGGTGCTGTTCGCCGGGGACGGGCTCAACGACGGCCCCGCCCTGGCCGCCGCCGACGTGGGCGTGGCCATGGGGAGCGGCGCCGCCTCGAGCATCCTCACCGCCGACGGCGTCCTCGCGGCCGGCTCCCTCCTCCCCCTGGCCACCGGGATCCAGGCCAGCCGGGCCTGCCGTCACGCCGTCCGCTGGAATCAGATCCGATCCATCGCCTACACCGTCGCGGCGGTGGGCGCGGCCGCCGCGGGGTGGGTGAACCCCCTGGTGGCCGCCGTCCTCATGCCGTTCTCGTCGGCCCTCGTGGTGTGGGGCGCGTCCCGGGTGGAGGCCGCGGTGCAGAGGTCGGAGGCCGATGCGCAGCATCCGAAGGCCGGGCCGCGACGCCTGGAGGCCGCATGAACTCGCTCTTCTTCCTCGTCCCCATCGCCGTCATCCTGGCCGCCGTCTTCCTCATCCTCTTCTTGAAGGCGGTGAAGGACGGCCAGTTCGACGACCTCGACGACCCGCCGAAGCGGATCCTGAAGGACGACTGAGGGGCGACGTCATACCCCAGGACGGACGACCGGGGGCGGGTCACCCCCCGAGCATGAGGGAGCCAACCCTCCCGATCTTCCCGAAGTGGCCGTCGAAGGTGAGCACCAGCGCGCCCGCCCGGGCGGCCGTGGCCCCGATCCAGACGTCGTTGGTGGGCAGGGGGGTGCCGGCGCGACGGAGGTCGCACACGATCTCCGCGTAGTGGCGGCTGGTCTCGTCGTCCACGGGGAGCACGCGGACGGTGGGGTTCGCGAGGAACTCCCGCAGCTCCGCCTCGTTGCGCGCGCGCTGCCCACCCAGGAGGAAGCCCGTGCGAAGCTCGCCGAGGGTGACGGCGGGGACGCCGATCCACTCCGCCTGGTCGAGGATCTCCACGACGCGCAGGTCTCCCCGCATGAATCGGCTGTAGGCCGACGTGTCGAGGCAGTAGCGGCTCATCGCACGCGCCTCAAGCCCAGAGCTCGGGATCGGGGTCCCCGAAGGGCGCGACGGCCTCCTCGAAGCGCTGGAGCTCCTCGTCCGTCCACCGGCCTGCAAGCGCGCCGAGCCCGTTGGAGCGGGGCACGCCCACCCCGAGCCCCTGCCGCAGGAGATCGATGACGGTCTGATTGACGGACACCCCCCGCCGCACCTTCTCCCGCTCCAGGGCCTCGGCCACGGCAGGGGGCAGGTTGCGGATCGTGAGCGCCTTCATGGGAGCCTCCCGGGTGGAGCTGTCATATGATGCATTCTGTGAAAGCATCACTACACAGTCAAGTGCTCGGGTGCTCACCGCGTCTCTTCCGGCTCCTGCGTCGGCTGCGCACCACACCGCTCTACGCCTCGACCCATGCCCATGGCACAACGCATCGCCCGGTAGGTCCGCACTAGTAGTGGTAACGGCACTGCAGGAAGTCGATCCGGTCGTGCCGGACCAGATAGATCAGGCGGTGCTCCTGGGTAATCCTGCGGGACCAGAGATTCGAACCGAGATGGCGGATCGGCTCGGGCTTGCCCATGCCCTTGAAGGGATCCCGGGTCACGGCCTCGATCAGGTCGAGGATCCTGAGGGCGACGCGGCGGTCGGTGTCGATCCAGAACCGCAGGTCCTCCCTGAACTCGTCCTGGAAGACGGTGACGCGGGACCCGGGCTCGTGCTCACTCGAGGCCAAGCCCGGACCTCAGCTCTCCCGGCGTCACAGGCTCGCCGACGTTCCCGAGCGCGCTCTGCAGCGCGTGGAGGAGTCGCTGGGCGTTCTTCGGAGACCGGAGCAGGTGGGCCGTCTCCTCCAGGCTGCGGAGCTCGTCCGCGGGCACGATGGCCATGTCTTCCTGGCCCCGGCGCGTGATGACGAGCGGCTCGCGCCGTTCCGCTGCCTCACGCAGGATCCTGGCGAAGTTCTGCCGCGCGTAGCTGTAGGTGACGTGGTCGGGCATGGAGGCTCCAATAAATGTACAATAATATTGTACAATATGCACGGCCTCAAGGTCCCTGGCGTGCTCGGTGCCATCCAGAGGTGATCACCTCGCGTCGCCCGGCGGCACGTCCAGCGGGCTGCGGATCCGCCCGAGCTGGCGCTGCGAGACATGGGTGTAGATCTCGGTGGTGCGCACGCTGGCGTGGCCGAGGAGCTCCTGGATGAGACGCACGTCGGTCCCGTTCTCCAGGAGATGCGTGGCGAAGCTGTGCCGGAGCACGTGGGGCGTGACGGGCTTCGTGATACCGGCGCGTCGGGCAGCGGCGACCGTGAACTTCTGGACCGTTCGGGTGGTGAGATGGCGGTCCGGCCTGTCGCCGGGGAAGAGCCACGGCGCCGCCGGAGCGCCGGCGAGGTAGGCATCCACCATGGCCAGGGCCGTGGCGGACAGAAGCGTCTGCCGGTCCTTGCCCCCTTTGCCGCCCCGCACATGGAGCAGGCCCTGGGAGCGGTCCAGGTCGGCGATGCGGAGACCCACCACCTCGCTGACCCGCAGGCCCGCCGAATACGCCACGGCCAGGAGCGCCGCATGCTTGGGGTTTCGCACGGCCTTCAGGAATTGGCCCAACTCGTCGCGGCTCAGGACCGTGGGGAGGCGATGCTCACGCCGTGGGCGCTCCAGCGGCAGCTCCTCGATGCGGCGACCCAGGACGGTGGAGCAGAAGAGCCGGAGAGCGCTGATGAGCTGGGTGTGATAGGCCCGGGAGACCCGGCCGCTCCGCAGCCGGGCCAGCACGTGGGCCCGCAGCTCCTCGGCGAGGTCGGCTCCCTCGGCGCGTGGCACGGGGCCCTCGGCGGCGTGCCCTGCGACGGTCTCTGCGGCGCCGACGTCGTGAA
>JBFYZE010000121.1:0-6532 GCA_041309665.1 Gemmatimonadales bacterium
CCGCCGCTGGGGCGGCGATGGACAGGAGCGCCCTCACCGCCGGCGACCGGGCGTACCAGGCGGGGAACTGGGTGCAGGCCATCCAGGGCTACGAACGGCTCCAGCTGCCCGACGGCGCCTCCGACGCCGACGTGCGCGCGTATCAGGGCGCGCGCGTCCGCCAGGGCGTCAGCCACCTGAACCGGAGCGAATACGCGGCCGCGCTCGACGCGCTCGAGGAAGCCGCCGGGCTCCGGATCCCCAGCGGCGCGGCCAGCCTTCGCCTCGCCCAGGCCCAGTGCGCGGTGAGCCGCGTGGACGAAGGACGCAGGACCATCGCCGACGTGGAGCGCATGGCGCCGCAGCTCGACGCCGGCGAGCGCGCCTCGGCGCTGGCCATGACCCAGTACGTCAGCGCTCTGTGCGGCCTCGGCGACCTCGACCGGGCGGCGACGGCCATGGACAGGGTCCGCGTGGGGAACCGCCTCGTCCAGGAGCTTCAGGCGTTCGTCGAGCGGGGCGGGACGGTGTCGCCCAAGACCGACGACCTGACCGCCGCCCTGGCCGATGCCCAGCGCCAGATCGAAGCCATCCGCGCGCGCATGCGCCGCGGTGGAAACGACGGGGACTCCTGACGCGGGCCGGGGCGTCCTCCGCCACCCCCACGTCACCGAGTGGCTCCTGATCCTCGGCGCGCCCGTCACCGTGGCGCGGCGGGGTCCTGACGGCGTGCCCGAGACCGAAGAGGTTCCGGCGCTGCTGTAGCGCCGGACCGCCTTGCCCGGTGGAAGCCTGCCGCGCGATTGTTCGGCCTTCGTTTCCCGCCATCCGGAGAGACCCGAGCGCCATGATCCGAGCGACCCTCCTCCTCGCCGCCCTCCTCGCTGCCGCAGCGCCCGCGCCCGCTTCCGCCCAGGCCGACCCGCACATGGAGAAGGCGATGCGCGTGCTGGCGCGCACGCCGCTCGTGGACGGCCATAACGACCTCCCCTGGGCCATCCGGGGGAGCGAGGCCGCGCCCCACGACGTCCACGCGCCGGCCCACGACCTGCGCGGGCGCACCCCCTTCCACACCGACATCCCCCGGCTCCGCAAGGGCATGGTGGGGGCCCAATTCTGGTCGGTCTACATCCCCTTCGAGGCCACCGAGGAGGGGGCGGCCAGGGTGCAACTCGAGCAGATCGACATCGCCGAGCAGATGATCGCCGCGTATCCCGACGTCTTCGAGAAGGCCCTCACCGCGTCGGACGTGAACCGGATCTTCGGCGCCGGCAGGATCGCCTCCATCCTGGGGATGGAGGGAGGCCACGCCCTGGAGAACTCCCTGGGGGCGCTCCGGGCGTACTACGGCATGGGCGTGCGCTACTTGACGCTCACCCACAACGGGACGCTGGACTGGGCCGACGCCGCCAACGACGAGGCCCGCCACGGCGGGCTCACCGAGTTCGGCAAGGAGGTGGTGCGGGAGATGAACCGGCTGGGGATGCTCGTGGACCTCTCCCACACCTCGCCCGACGCCATGCACGACGCGCTGGACGTGTCGGCGGCGCCGGTGATGTGGTCCCACGCCAACGCCCGCGGCCTGCACGACCACCCTCGCAACGTCCCCGACGACGTGCTCCGCAGGATTCCCGCCAACGGCGGCGTGGTGATGGTGACGTTCGTTCCGGGCTTCCTCACCGCGCGTGAGCGAGCCACCATCGGCGACGTGGCCGATCACATCGAGCACGTGGTGAAGGTGGCGGGGATCGACCACGTGGGGATCGGCTCGGACTTCGACGGCATCTCCTCGACGCCGGTGGGGCTCGAGGACGTGTCCACCTATCCGGCGCTCTTCGCAGAACTGTCCCGCCGCGGGTGGAGCGAGGAGAACCTGGCCAAGCTCGCCGGCGAGAACGTGCTCCGCGTCATGCGCGACGCCGAGGCGGTGGCCCGCCGCCTCCAGCGCCAGCGCCGGCCGTCCATGGCTACCCTCGAGGAGCTCGATGGCAAGAAGGCGGGTGGCTGATATGCCTGCCCAGGGCCTCGGGCGCCCGGAAAGCGGGGAGTACAACGCCTACTACGCGCGCTACATCGCACTGGTCCCGGAAGGGGACATCATCGACATCCTCTCCCGGGAGATGGATGCCACCCAGGCGCTTCTTGCCGCGGTGCCGGCGGCGCGCGAGGAGTACCGCTACGCGCCGGGGAAGTGGAGCCTCCGGGAGGTGGTGGGGCACCTGGTGGACACGGAGCGCCTGTTCGCGTTCCGTGCCCTCTGGTTCGCCCGGGGCGGCGCGGGAGAGCTCTCCGGGATGGACCAGGAGGCGTGGGCCAGGGTTTCGTCGGCAGGTTCGCGTCCCCTCGCCGAGCTCGCCGAGGAGTGGCGTGCCCTGAGGAGCGCCAACGTCCTCATGTTCGGCTCGTTCACCCCCAAGGACGGAGCGCGCCGGGGGGTGGCCAGCGGCTACGAGGTGACGGTGCGCGCGCTCCCGTGGATGATCGCGGGGCACGAGCTGTACCACCGCGCCCGGATCCGCAGCGACTACCTGGGGGAGGACTCGTGAGCGCGGGGGAGCTCGATCCCCGCGTGCGGATGCGCCGCGCGGACCGCGCCAAGGACGAGGCCTGGATCCGCGCGTACCTGCATGCGGCGACGTGGGGCTACCTGGGCGTGGTGGTCGAGGACGGGCACCCCTACGTGCACCCCAACCTCTTCGTCTTCGACGAGGAGCGGCACTGCATCTGGGTGCACGGCTACCGGGCAGGCCGGCTGAGGAGCGGCGTGGATGCGTCCCCGAAGGTCGTCTTCAGCGCCGCCGGCATGGGACGCCTCCTCCCCGGCGCCACCGCCCTTGAGTTCAGCGTGGAGTACGCCAGCGTGGTGGTGTACGGCACCGCCCGCGTGGCGGACGACGCCGACGAGGCCACTCACGGCCTACGCAAGCTCATGGAGAAGTACGCGCCCCACCTCCGCTACGGCGAGGACTACCCCGGCATCCCCGCGCAGGAGCTGGAGCGCACCGCCGTGTACCGCCTGGACATCGAGGCGTGGAGCGGGAAGCAGAAGGAGGCCTCCGCGGAATTCCCGGGAGCCTATACGCTCCCGGAGCCGCCGGTGCCGTTCCCAGGGCGGGCGGGGTAGAGGGCCGCGCAGGGCGTGCACGGGGCGGGCTCGGGTCGGCCGCGCAACCGGCTCAAGCGTGCATCACGCGACCGCCCTTGGGCTCGGGGACCGGGCGGCCGAGCTGCTTCGCCGTGTCGATCCACTCGGTGATGACGGTCTCGACGTCCTCCAGGGCCTCCCGGTATGGCTCGCCATCGGCCGCGCAGCCGGCGAGGATGAGGAACGCGGCGGACGCGGCGATCGGGCGAAGAGGCAGGGGAGCCATGGGTACCGGGTGAGGGAAAGCGTCGGTGTGGAAGAGGGATCGGGCGGGTGGAGCGCTGCCGGAGCTCAGTGGTCGAGACGGGGGCGGCCATCCCCGGTTGACACCCTCCCTGGGCCGTCATTGATTCCGCCAGCCATGCGTCTCAAGGCGCCGACAGGGAGGCCCTACATGGAAGACATCGACCGCAGGATCGCGGAGCAGGGGCTCAGGATCGGGGCCATCAAGCTCAATCCCGACGACCCCTTCCGGTGGGCCTCGGGCTACCGAATGCCCGTCTACAACGACAACCGGATGTTCCTCTTTCACCCCGAGACCCGGCGCCTCATCGCCCGGGGGCTCGCCGACCTGGTGGAGCGCGAGGGGATCGCGCCCGAGGTGGTGGCGGGCACGGCCACGGCGGGGATCCCCCACGGGGCGCTCCTCGCCGACCTGCTTTCCCTGCCCTTCATCTACATCCGCGACAAGCCCAAGTCCCACGGCCTGAAGAACCGCATCGAGGGGCTGGACGCGGAGTCGGACCTGGGAGGACACCGGGTGGTGGTCATCGAGGACCTCATCTCCACGGGAGGCAGCTCGGCCAAGGCCGTGGTGGCGGTGCGCGAGGCCAACGGCCGCGCGGACTGGTGCCTGTCCATCTTCAGCTACGGCCTGGAGAAGGCCGAGGCGGAGTTCACCTCGCTCGCTCCGCCGTGCCGCTTCGCGTCGCTCCTCACCTTCCCCGTCCTCCTGGACGTGGCGAAGAGCGGCGGCTTCCTCGGGGCCGCCCAGATCGCGCTCCTCGAGGCGTGGCGCGAGGATCCCTTCGGATGGGGGGACGCCCGCGGCTTCCCCAAGGACTCTTGAGCATGAGCCGGGACGTCGTCGCCCTCTCCGACAAGGAGATCGCTGCCCGCGCCAAGGTGTGCCTCCCGCTGGACGGGCTGCACACGCTGGAAGCGGTGCGCGAGCGGGTGGAGGAGCTCTCCCCGTTCGTGGGGCTCTTCAAGATCGGCAAGGAGTCGTTCACCCGCTTCGGCCCCGCCGTGGTCCGGGAGATCCACGAAGGCGGCGGCGGCGTCTTCCTGGACCTGAAGTACCACGACATCCCGAACACGGTGCGCGGCGCGGCCCGGGCGGCCACGGAGCTGGGCGTGGCCATGTTCAACGTCCACGCCTCCGGCGGCCTGGCGATGATGGCCGCGGCCCGCAAGGGCGTCGAGGAGGCGGCGCCGGCGGTGGCACCCAAGGTCATCGCGGTGACGGTCCTCACCAGCATCGACCAGCCCATCCTCAACGAGGAGCTGAGGGTCCCGGGCGCCCTCGAGGACCAGGTACTCCACCTGGCGAAGCGCACCGTAGCCGCGGGGCTGGACGGGATCGTGTGCTCCGCCACCGACCTCCACGCCCTGAGGGGTCGGCTGAGGGACGGATTCCTCTTCGTCACGCCGGGCATCAAGGGCACCACCACCCCCGCGGGCGCGGACCAGAAGCGCGTGCTCTCCCCGGGTGGAGCGGTGGCGGCGGGCTCGTCCCTCCTGGTGGTGGGCCGGGCCATCACGGACGCGGCCGACCGCAGAGAGGCCGCGCGCGAGATCCTGCAGGACATCGCGAAGGTCATCTGAACCGGACAGACCGCATGCACAACCTCCTGGGCAAGGACATCCGGGGACGCTTCGGCTTCCCCTCCGGCGTCATCACCACGAACAGCGACGTCGCCAAGTGGATGTTCGCTCATGTGCCTCAGTTCGGGTTCTACCAGGGGAAGAGCACGACCATCGAGCCCCGGGCCGGGAACCGGGAGGACATCCTCGCCCAGCCCACGCCCGACTCGCTCTGGAACGCGGTGGGCTACACCAACCCGGGGCTGGCCGAGACCGTGAAGTCCTTCGGGGAGCTGCGGGAGGTGGCCCCTGACGACGTTTTCCTCATGGCGCAGATCGGGGAGAGCTCCGGCGAGGCGTTCGCTCACTCGGTGCGGGCCTTCGAGGACGCGGGCGACGTCTGCGACGGCTACGAGGTCAACGTCTCGTGCCCCCACGCGGAGAAGGGCGGCATCCTCATCGGGTCGGACCCCGACAGTGTGCGCGCCATCACCGCGGCCACGCGCAGGGCCACGAAGAAGCCGGTCATCGTGAAGCTCAACGCCGGGGTGGTGGGGCTGGAGCGGATCGCGGTGGCGGCGGTGGAGGGCGGTGCCGACGCCATCTCCGCCATCAACACCCTGGGCGGCCCGAACCCCGAGCTGAGCAACCGGTTCGGAGGGCTCTCCGGCGCCCAGATCTTCCCCGTGACCGTGGACTCCGTCCGCCGCCTGCGGAAGGTGGTGGACGTGCCCATCATCGCCATGGGCGGGATCCGGGGCGCCGGCGACATCAGGCAACTCGAGGCCATCGACCCCACCCTGTTCTACGCCATCGGCACGGCGCTGGCCGGATTGGACTCCGAGGCGATCCGCCGGTACTTCCGGCAGCTCGAGGAGGACCTGGCGCAGGGGACCGACGTGGCCACCGGGTGGACGCTCGACCGGATGCTCATGGAGTACCGGCCCTTCGTCGTGCGCGAGGTGGAGCACTGCAGCGACAAGGTGAAGGTCATCAAGTTCCGCGAGAAGCTCGAAGGCCCCATCCACACCGGGCAGTTCGTCTTCCTCAAGGTGAGCGACTCCGACTCCAAGCCGTTCTCGGTGGCCGCCAACGAGAACGGCCTCGAGGTGCTGGTGCGCGACGTGGGCCCCATGACGTCCAAGGCGTGCCGCCTCAAGGAGAACGACGTGGTCCGCGTCCGCGGCCCGTACGGCCGGGAGTTCTCGCTGCCCGCGGACCGTACGGTGGTCTTCGTGGGCGCCGGCGTGGGGATCGCTCCCATCCGCTGGGGCGCCTTCAACCACCCCGGACCCAAGAAGGTCTTCCTCGGCGCCCGGACGAAGGCCGAGCTGGCCTATTGGTCGGCGCTGAAGGAGATCTGCGACGTGCGCGTCTCCACCGACGACGGCTCCGCCGGGCACAAGGGCTTCATCCACGAGCTTGTGGAGAAGGCGCTGGCCGGGAAGAGCCTGGAGCGCCCCATCTTCGTCAACTGCGGCCCCGAGCTGGCCATGCGGGCGCTCGACCGCGTGGAGCGCGCGCACGCGCCCCCCGAGGACATCTTCCACGTGGTGGAGCGCTACACGAGTTGCGGCATCGGCATCTGCGGCAAGTGCTCCA
>JBFYZE010000122.1:0-8391 GCA_041309665.1 Gemmatimonadales bacterium
CGGGCTCATCACCGACTGCGGGAAGGTGGTGCGCAAGGGTGCGGAGGAGCACGGGTGGTTCGATCTGTCCACGCTGAAGGAGCCGTACCGGGTTGAGGGGAAGAAGACCATGGGGTACGAGCTCTTCGAGCAGCTGGGGCGGCGCCTTCCCGACGCCATCGTCTACCCCACCGGCGGCGGGACCGGGCTCATCGGCATGTGGAAGGCCTTCGACGAGATGCAGGAGCTCGGGTGGATCGGCTCGGAGCGTCCGAAGATGTTCACCGTGCAGGCCGCGGGGTGCGCGCCCATGGTGAAGGCCTGGGAGCAGGGCCACGAGCACGCGGAGATGTGGCAGGGGGCGGCCACCTACGCCTCGGGGCTCAGGGTGCCGGCGGCGGTGGGCGACTTCCTGATCCTGCGGGCGATACGCGCGTCGGGTGGCGGGGCCGTGGCGGTGCCGGACCACGTCATGGTCGAGTGGGTGATGAAGCTCGGGGCGGACACGGGCATCTTCGCTGCGCCCGAGGGTGGCGCGACCGCCGCCGCCGTCCCCATCCTGAAGGAGAAGGGCCTCATCGCGGAGGGCGACGAGGTGGTCCTCTTCAACACGGGCTCCGGGCTCAAGTACGTCGGGATGATCCCCATCGACTGATGCTCTACTTCACCATCGCGCTCCTGTCCGCCTTCCTGGTGGGGCTGCTGGGCGCCTCCGGACTCAGGCTCCGGGGGCGCATCCGCCGCCGCCTCACGCGGAGCGTGCCGGTGGTCGACGACCGCGCGGTGAGCGAGATCCTCGCGACGGGGGTGCTGGCGGCGGAGGACGACGAGCCCCTCGACCAGGCCGAGATCGACGAGGAGGAGCGCCGCTTCTGGTCCGAGCGCTGGGACGAGCCGGAGGAGCGGTGAGGCCGGCGGGACCCTCGGGGCTACGGCCTCTTCCAGCGGTAGTAGACGCCGGGGAGCGGCACGAGGCGGCGGTTGATGGGCAGCTCGTCCTCCGGGTCGGTGCGCCGCACCGCCAGGGCCCGGTTGACGTTCAGGGCCATCCCCACGTAGGACCCGTCCGCGGCCTGCCAATCCACGCCCACGGGCGCCTGGAGCACGGCGGCCACGCCGGTGCGCTCTCCCGGAGGACGCGCGGCCACCAGCCAGAGGCCGCCGCCAACGAAGGGGAGGAGGTCGCCGGCGCCCAGGTACTGCTTGCCCACCACGCTCACGCTCAGGTCCCGGAAGGACCAGGTGCCCACGGTGAGCTCCAGGGCGCTGTGCTCGTGCACGTACTCCACGGTCAGCCCCACGGTGCTGATCCCGCCGAACCCCACCCCCACCCGCACCCCCGAACCGGTCCCGGTGCCCTGGGCGGCGAGGGGGGCGGCCACGCCCGACAGGACCGCCAGCAGCGTGGCGACGGCGCGGAGGCGATGGGCGGCGCGGGGAAGCAGGGCCATGGGAGCCGGAGTATAGGCAGAGGGAGTGGGCGGGTCCACGCCTTCCGCGCGGCGGCGGCGGCCCTGCTGCTCGCCGCGGGGGCGTGCGAGCCCCCGGACACCCCTCCCGCCCTCGCCGACGCGCTCCCCACGGCGGTGCGGGACCTGCTCGGCCCCGACACCACGCGGAGCGTGTGGCTGGGCGGCGGCGTGTGGTACCGCTACCTCTGGTCCTCCGAGGGCCCGTGGGCGGTCCACCTCGTCCAGGCCGATCTGGGCCGGTGCGACCTTGCGCTGCGCACGCTGCGCGCCGAGGCGCGGGAGACGGGCGGGCGGGGACACGAGCGCGTCAGCTCCATGGTCGGGCGCTTCCCCGGCATGGCGCTGGTGGCCGTGAACGCGGACTTCTTCACTCCCGAGGGCGGGACGGTGGGCAGCGAGGTGGCGGGAGGGCGCGTCACCGCGGCGCGCTTCCGGCCGGCCGTTGCCTGGAGGCCGGGCGCCGTCCCCTGGATGGGGAGCACGGCCATCTCCGGCGACACCCTCGTGGCAGGGTGGCGCATCCCCTTCGGGGCCGGAGACGGGAGCACGGAGGCCGTGGGCGGATATCCGGAGCTCCTGGACGGCGGGGCGAGGGTGGGGGACCTGGCCGTCTCCGAGCGGCCGGCGTTCGCCGCCTCGCGCCACCCCCGCACCGCCGTGGCGTGGGACGCCGACGAGGGGCGCCTCTGGCTCGTGGTCGTGGACGGCAGGCAGCCGCCCCATTCCCTCGGGATGACGCTTCCCGAGCTGGCCGCCCTGCTCGAGGCCCTGGGCGCCGAGGAGGGCCTCAATCTGGACGGCGGCGGCTCGTCGGTGATGGTGGTGCTGGGGACCGCGCGCAACCGTCCCTCCGACGAGGCAGGAGAGCGCCCGGTGGTCAACGCGCTGGCGCTGGTGCGCGACGCTGCGGCCTGCGCCGGCCGCTGAGCTAAGAGCCTCCGAAGATCACGCTGGCGCCCATCTGGACGGTCCGCCCGGGCCCGGGCTCGAAGAAGCGACCCCCGAAGGCGTTCACCACCACCGATGCGTTGTACGTCCGGTCGAAGACGTTGGCCACGGCGACGAACGGCTCGACCCTCAGGCGGCCGAGCGTCGCGCCCTGGAGCCCGGCCCGCGCGTCCACGACCAGGAAGGCGGGCGACGTGGCCGTGCCGGCATCATCCACCGGGATGGCGTCCTGCCAGAGCCCGCGCAGCTCCAGGAACGCGGCGCCCCGCTCCACCGCGGCCACCCCGTCCACCCGGTGCGGGGCCAGACCGGGGATCCTGTTCCCGCCGAAGTCGCCCTCGGAGGTGACATAGCGCTGGAAGCGGGCATTCACATGCGTGTAGGCTACGCGCGCGCGCACCTGGGGAGCAGGTCTCCCCTCGACGGTCATCTCCCACCCCCGGTGCGCCGACTCCCCGGCGTTCCGGTAGAAGGTCCGCCCGGGGGACGACGTCACCTCGAAGGGGACCAGCTCGTCGCGCAGCCCGGTTCGGAAGAGGGTGGCCTCCAGGCTCCACCCGCCGACCGCGCGCGCCCGCACGCCACCTTCGACGGTGAGCGCCCGGGTGGGATCGAGCTCCGGGTTGAACCCCCCGGCCCCCTCGGGGCGGTTCGCGAGCTCGGTCGTCGTGGGCGTCTCGAAGGCGGTGGCGACGGACGCGAACAGCTCCAGGCGCGCGGCGGGTTCCCACACCATGCCGAGCGAAGGGCTGAGCGCGCGCAGGACCCGATCGCCGGTGTCGTCGGCCCCGTCGGAGAGGAATCGGTCCTCGGCCCTGAAGCGGAACCCGTCCCAGCGCACGCCCCCCACCACGGAGAGCCGCGGCGAGGGCTCGAGGCGGGCCTGGCCGAAGAGGGCGGTCCCCAGGACGCGCTCGAGCTGGTCGAGGCGGAGCGCGCCCCGCTCACCGAGCGCGTTGACCCAGTTCCGCCTGTCGTCCCGCTGCAGCTCGACCTCGGCGCCGCCTCCCAACGCCACCCGCCCCCACCCCACGGCGCGGGACCCGGAGAGGAGGACCCGGAGTCCGGCGGCGTCGCGGTCGAAGGCCACCACGTCCGAAGGGATGCGCGCCTCGAAGTCGCGGCGGATCCCCCACGCGGCCACCTCGCCGTCCAGCCCGCGCACCGATCCCCTCCAGACGGCGCCCACCTGTCCCTGCCGGACGTCCTCCCGGGTCCGCTGCGTCACGGCGCTCCGGAAGGCCTCCCGCTCCCCCCGGTCGAGGAGGGTCCGGGAGAGGGAGCCGGCGTTGGCGGCCCCCATGTCGAGGGCGTTGGCCACCAGGCGGATCCGGCCCGACGCCAGGCGACCGTCCACCACCGCGTTGAGGAGGGTGCGCTCCTGCCGCCCGTACATGCTCCCGTCGTCCGCCACCGGGTCCCGGCGGAAGCCGTCGTACGCGTACCGGGAGATGCCCACCCTGGCCCCGAGGGTGCCGGTCGGCCCCGAGACGGATCCCGACAGGGTGCGGAGCCCGTGGGACCCTCCCGCGCTCCGGAGGCTCCCCTGGGGCGCGGCGGACGGCGCGGCGGACTCGAAGTGGAGCACGCCCCCGGCCGCGTTGCCGTAGAGGGCCGAGCCCGGCCCGCGGAGGATCTCCACCCGCTCCAGGGCGGCGACGTCCAGGTGGTCGAGCGCGGTCTGCCCGTCGGGGAGGGTGGCGGGAACGCCGTCCACGAGCACCCGCAGCCCCCGGATCCCGAACTGTGCGCGGGAGCCGAACCCCCTCACGGCCAGCCGCTCCCCCGACGCGAGGTTGAAGCGGTTCTGCACCTGCACCCCCGGCACGGCCCGGAGCGCCTCCTCCAGATAGGCGCCTGCGTGGGCGCGGGTGAGCTGCGTTCGGGTGGCGACGGCCACGGCGTAGGGGCTCCCGGCGCCCACGGCCCCGCGCAGCACGCGCACCACCACCGGGTCGAGGTGCGCGACCGTGTCCGGCGGCTCCTGGGCGGCAGCGGGAACGGCGCCCGCCACCAGGGCCGCGACCAGCACCGATGCGGCCCTGCTCAAGGGTCGCCGGCCCTCCCGAGGCTCAGGGGGACGATCAGGACCCGGGTACCGGGGAGGACGGTGACGGTGGTGGCCGCGGCCGCGGCCGCCGAGCCCGCCTCCACGCGGAGCTGGGTGCGCGTGGGGACGCCGCACACGAGGAAGACCCCGCGGTGGTCGAGGCGGGTCTCGAGCCAGCGCCCGTCCTCGGGGTCCTCGCTCCACTCGGACACGGCGCCGTCGGGGAGCGGGGGCGCCGCGCGCGCGGCGACATGGAAGTCCTCCATGTTCGCGCCCATCCAGCGCACCCGGACCCGCTCGCCCTCCGCGGGCCCGCCGTCCCTCGTCACCAGCCCGAGGACCGGCGCCGACTCACGGTCCCCCCGGGGGGCGTCCGAGCAGGCCTCGTCGAGGAGCTCCCGCACCCCCGGGAGCCGCACGCGCAGCGACGCCACCTCTCCGGCCGTCGCATCCGCACGGGCCGCGACGGGGCCCAGGCCGAGCGAGTCCAGGTAGGGGTGGGACACCTCCAGAACCGCCAGTCCCGCGGGTAGCCCGGGGAGGAAGAAGGTGCCCGCGCCGGCGGTCACGACGTCCCCGCCGCCGTCGGCGGTGCGGACGCGTGCACCTTCCACGGGGCCCGCCTCCAGCGAATCCACCACCGGTCCGGAGACGGTGGCCGTCTCCGACTCCAGGACGGTGTTCCCCTCGCGGTCGCTGACCCGCCACACCACGCCCCCCTGCACGAGGTGGCCGGTGACGCTCACCCGCGTGCGGTCGGGGTTCACCGTCACCTTGGGCATGCGGATGCTCCACTCCCGCACGATCCACGTGCCGTCGGGGAGGCGCCCGAACACGACCTCGCCCCCGGAGCCGCCCTGATCGGGCCCGAGGGGGAGGTTGAGGTAGCTGAAGTCCAGCTTGCGGAGGGTCGCCGTCCCCGCGTCGATCCAGAGCGTTCCGCGGATGTCGCTGACGCGCCGGCCCCGGATCGGCTGGAACTCCAGCCCGATGAGCCCGTCCTTCACCGACTCGATGCTCATGCAGTGCGTGTCCAGGAACTCGTCGGAGAGGAACGCCGCGGCATCCGGAGCCCGGTAGGTGAGGCTGCGGTCGCGGTTCTCGATGACGAACCCCTCCTCCACCAGCTCGGCGGCCGGGAAGCTCACGTAGGGTGCCTGGCCGGTGCCGCGCTGGAATTGCCGGCGCTCCTTGAGGGTGCGCAGGTCGGGGCCGAGCTCCCGCTCGAAGCCGAGCAACGTGTAGCGGTAGGTGCCGGAAGCGAGGGTCCAGGCGGCCGCCTCCAGCGCCTTGCGCGCCTCCTCCCACACCCGGGCGGTGGCCTCCCCCTGCTCGTTCCGGAGCGCGCACCTGCGCGAGCCTCCCACCTCGAGCCCTTCCAGCTGCACGGGCTTGATGGGCATGACCACGCTGCGGAACGTCCCCTCCGCGGTGACGTCGAATGCTTCGGTGGTCAGGCTCTCGTAGCCGATGCGGTCCACGCGGATCAGGTACTGGCCAGGGCGGTCGGACCGCACGATGAACCCGCCCGACCGGTCCGTGAGGACGCGCCGCACCACGTGCCCGCCGGGCTCGAGGAGCACGACCATGGCGCCCTCCACGGGGGCGACGCTCCCGCCCTCCAGAACCTGGCCGCGGACGACCTGGGCTTGGGCGGGGACGGCGACCAGCGCCAGGGCGAGGACGGCGACGGCGAGACGCGGGGGGCGAGGCATGCAGGAACGATACAAAGAAGGGGTGGTCCCGGGGCATCCCCTGCCGCCGCCGGCAGGGTGCGCGCCTGGGCGGGCCGTCGCTAGCTTGCTCTCCATGACCCCTCTCGACCCCCTGGATGGGATTCCGCTGGCCGTGTTCGAGGCGCGCCGGGCCTCCGTGCTCCGCGCCCTCGGTCGCGGCGTGATGGTCCTTCCCGCGGCGCCACTCCTCCACCGCTCCCGGGACACGGAGGTCGTCTATCGTGCTGACAGCGAGCTCTTCTGGACCACAGGGGCCACCGAGGCCGGCGCGGTGGCCGTGCTCGTGGGCGGCGAGCAGCCCCGCTCCCTCCTCTTCGTCCGGGAGCGGGACGCCGAGGCCGAGCTCTGGTCGGGTCCCCGCCTCGGCCCTGACGGCGCCGCCGAGCAGCTGGGCATGGCGGAGACCTACCCGCTTTCCGAGCTGGACTTCCGGCTCCCTGGGCTTCTACGCGCGGGGGACCGCATCCATGTCCGCCTCGGCCGGCATGCGGCTCTGGATCGGGCCGTCGTGGAGGCTCTGGCCGACGCGCGGGCCAGGGGAGCGCGCCGCGGTACGGGCCCGAGGGGGGTAGTGGACCCGGGGGAGATACTCGACGAGCTGCGCCTCGTGAAGGACGCCTGGGAGGTGGAGCGGCTCCGCGCGGCCGCCGCGCTCAGCGTGGAGGCGCACCGCGCGGGGATCGCGGCCATCCGCCCGGGGGCGGGAGAGTGGGAGGTGCAGGCGGCGGTGGAGGCCGCGCTGCGCCGAGGGAGTGGCTCGGGGCCGGGGTACGAGACCATCGTCGGGTCCGGTCCCAACGCGTGCGTGCTCCACTACGTGGCCAACAGGCGGGTCATAGGGGAGGACGACGCCGTGCTCCTCGACGCGGGCGCCGAGATGGCGCTCTACCAGGGGGACATCACGCGCACGTACCCGGCTGCCGGCGCCTTCACGGATCGCCAGCGTGCCCTGTACGAGGTGGTGGAGGCCGCCAGGGCCGCCGCCGTGGCCGGTGTCGCCCCGGGCACGACAGCGGGCGACGTGCACGCCACCGCCGTCCGCACCATCGTGGACGGGCTGGTGGAGCTGGGGATCCTTGCGGGACGCGCCGAGGACCTGGTGGCGCAGGAGGCCTACCGGCCCTTCTTCCCTCACCAGACGTCCCACTGGCTGGGACTGGACGTCCACGACGTGGGCGACTACGCGAAGGGCGGCGCATCCAGGCCGCTGGAGCCAGGGATGGTGCTCACCGTGGAGCCGGGCATCTACGTCCCTCCGGGGCAGGAGGGCGCCGCCGCCCCCTGGGCGGGGATCGGCGTGCGCATCGAGGACGACGTCCTCGTCACGGACCGGGGCCACGAGAACTTCACGGCCGCCCTCCCGACGCGGGCCGAGGACGTCGAGGCGCTGGCCAGGGAGCTCCGGTGACGCAGGGGCTGCTGGCGGAGGCCCTCCGTCGCCCGGGGCCCCTCGTGACCGTGGAGCTGCGCCCTCCCCGCGCCGATCTGGCGACTCCGCTGGGGATGGCGGCGTGGATCGACCTGCACCACACCCTCCACCGCCTCATCCGGGAGGAGCTGTTCGTGTTCCTCACGGACAACGCGGTGGGCGCCGCCGAGGAGGAGAACCTGGCCCATGTCGGGGGCAACGTGGGCGAGGACGAGGACCGGCGCCGCATCGTGCCCATCCTCACCGCCAAGCACTCCCTGGACTACTGCCTCCTGTTCGCCTCGCGGGCGCTGAGCCAGGGCTTCGACGCGCTCACCGTGCTCGGGGGCGACAGCTCCGTGGGGCCCGCGCGCTGCGTTCCCCGGGCCCGGGAGCTGCGGGAGATGATCCGCCGGCGCGCCCCCGGCCTCACCCTGGGCGCCTGGGTGAACCCGCTCAAGGACCCCGAGGAGCAGGTGGGCTTCGTGGGCGCGGAGGACGCCCACGCCGACTTCGCCCTCGGGCAGGTCGTCTCCCACCACGCCCTGGCGCAGGTGGAGGCGTTCCTCGAGGTGCGCGAGCGCCGCGCGAGCGGGCTTCCCGTGGTGTTCGGGGTCTTCTTCTACCGGAGCGCCAACCCCGCCACGCTGAAGACGCTGGGGAGCTTCTTCCCGGTGCCGGAGGCCCAGATCATCAGGGACTTCGAGTCCGGGCTCGACGCGGAGGAGATCTGCGCCCGCTCCATCCGGGAGCTGCGCGCCTCCGGCGCCGACAAGATCTACGTCAGCAACCTGGGGA
>JBFYZE010000123.1:0-7867 GCA_041309665.1 Gemmatimonadales bacterium
GTCACCGCCTGCCCCTCGGCGACCAGAGCCAACACAACGAGGGTGGTCAAGCCCCAGTAGTGTTGCCTTTCTAAGAGCCCGAGGGCCCCCCAATCCATCAGCAGGGCCAGCGCAAACGCTGAGATGCAGATGGCCCATACGTATAGATGAACAGCCCTGGTCCGCATCGGAACAACCCCCTCGGCCTGCCGCAGTATTCACCAGCTAGCCACGCCGTTCCCGATCAGGGACAGTAGCGTTCCGATAAAGTCGAACAGAGAGCTGAACATGCGCTCACCTCCTTTAGATAGCGTCGGCTTCCGGGGTGATTCCGCTTTGGAAACCGCGAGCGCTCCGCTCTACCGCTCAGCTTCGCTCAGGCTGGCAGACCGAGGGGGTTCTCCTTTCTCCGCTGTGGGTGGACTCGGGGGCCCGAGGGCCCGGGTTCTTCAGACGCGACCACGGACCCAGCGGTCCGTGGCCTGCAGCGTTGCCAGGATGGCCGCGCGATCCGTGGATACCTCGACCACGGCCGCCCCGGCCAGGGGGGTCACTTCACGGCCGCTGAGTGCATTCACGGCCACCAGCACGAACGTCCGGTCGAACGCATCCACTACCTTCACGCCGTCCAGTGCAAGCGTCACGGGCGGGCCCGAGCCGCCCTCCAACTCGTTCAGAAGCGCCTGCTCCACGGCGCTGAGCGTGGCTCGCCCCACGGCTTCGAGGCGCGGCCTCGGAAGGTCGGCGGCGCTGGCCGTGCCCGCGTACCGCGCGCCCTTCCACTCGATCTCCACTTTGTGCTTGACCTGGTGCGACCGCTCCGTCTCCACCTGGTGGGCGTAGAAGAGGAGTCGGTGCTGGCCGGCAGGCACCTCGGGCAGCAGGCGGACCGTCGGCTCCGGCTCGGACACCGGGCGCTCCTTGGTCTGGGCCACGGAGATCTTCCTGTGATCCACGGCCAGGCCGAGGTGCGCCAGGAGCGCGGATTCGACGTTGCGCACGGTCTGCTTCGCCGAGACCTCGTCCGTGGTCAGGAGGTGGACTTCCTCCACCTCCCCTCCCGGACGGGTGACGAGCCTTGCGGAGACGACGCCCTTGAGCGACAGCATGAGCTGCTCGGCGTCCTCGATGCTCCAGCCGGCCCGACTCTCCTTCGGCGCGCTCATCTTCCTCCCGTTCACCCCGGGTGGGGGATCACACTAACCCGTGGCGGCGCCTTGCGGGCGTCGCGGATCGCCATGTGGGAGGGTGGCGATTCCATATGTTTATTGTACAGCGGAGTATATGACGCCACACCCGGCCCCGTGTCAAGAGCAAGTAACGACAACCCTTCTCGGCTGGGCACAAACGTTGGACCTTGTACCGTTTTGATAGGAGAGTTGTAAAAAAACCCTCCTGTCACCGATACACGTTCCGCCCATCCAGGTCCCCCGGGGCCCGGACGCCGGCCAGCCGCGCCAGGGTCGGTGCCATGTCCACCGAGTACACCGCTGTCCCCGAGCTTCCGTGCCGGACCCCGGCGCCCACCAGCAGGAAGGGGACGTATCGGTCGTACCAGTACGTCGAGCCGTGGGTGGTTCCCCTGACCCTCGTGACGAGGGTGTGGTACCCGAACCGGATCTCCACGCCCAGGCGGGACAGGTCCCCGGCCGCCCGGCCCGGGTAGTAGGAATTCCGGAAGAACGTGGCGAACGAGTCGGGCATCTCGCCCCGGGTGAGCTGACGGTGGGTATAGGCCTTGGCGACCAACTCCCGCTCCTCCACCAGGCGGGCCAGCCTCTCTGCGACCTCGTCTTCCGTGCCTCCGGCGGCGACCGCCGTGTCGGCGGCGCTCCGCAGGGCGGCCGTCACCTCGGTCGGGTCGAGCCGCTTGGCGTCGGGGTCTTCCCCCGACTCCACCAGGTGCTCGGGCATGGTCATGACGCCGTGGTCGGCGGTCAGGCCCGCCACCCAACGTCCCTCGCCCACCTGCTGATCGAGGAACGCGAACAGCTCCCCGAGCTGCCGGTCGAGGTGCATCAGGTTCTCGAGCTGTTCCTGGCTGTAGGGCCCGAACGCGTGGCCCACGTAGTCCGTGGACGAGAACGACAGCCCCAGGTAGTCCACATGCCCCCGCTGGCCGAGCTGCAACTCCTTCACGGCCTCCTGGGCCAGCAGCTGCACCGCCCGATCCGCCCGGGGTTGGGCATTCAATGCCCAGGCATTCCGGGCCGCTGCGCCGGTCGTCGCTTCCTCCCAGGCGAGGTGGGGAAACGTGGTGTGGATGCCGTCGTTCTCGTAGTCGGCTGAGTCCGCCCGAGCCAGACGCCGGCCGATCTCGGGGACCACTTGTGCCCACACGGAGTCGGCCACGATCCCGGGCATGCGCGTCTCGTTGAACCGCGTGACCCACTCCGGATACTCCGACCTGTAGTAGCTGGAGGTGATGAACCGGGCCGTCGCCGGCGAGATCCAGTACGTTTCCGCTTTCGTCAGCCCGGCGAGGGTGATGGCGGCCCTGTCCTTGCCCGAGATGGCAGCAGCCCTGGCCTGGGGATCGGCGGCCATGACCCAGTCGGCCAGGCCGGTGTGGAGCATGTTCTTCGGGGAGCGCCCGGCCATGGTGGGGAAGCCGATGATGGGCGAGAGGCTGTCCGCCAGGGCGTACGTGGGCGTCCAGGACTCGCCGGTCCGCTCGTCCCAGTCGTTGGAGACGATCCCCGACCGGGATGGGAACACCCCCGTCGAGATCGTGGCGTGCCCGGCCGCGGTTTCGGTGTGGGCGTGGGCATGGGACGCCACCGTGAACCGGTACCCGTGGTCCAGGAAGCGGCGGAAGCCGCCGGTATAGAGCTCCGCGTACCGGTCCACGAGATCGCCCCGCATCTGGTCCACGGCGATGAGCACCACGAGCTGGGGGCGGGGCTGGTCCGTCGGGCGTGCCTGGGCGGCGCAGGGCCCGCCGGCGAGAGACAGGCCCAGCGCAAGCATCGCTCCCCTCATGACCAGCTTCGTCATCTCGTTCCCGTCACTTCGCGGTGTGGACGTCCTCGGCGCCGCACGTCCCGTCCTCTCGGCGCCTCCGCTTCGCTGGACAACCTCGAAGCGGCCCGGCTAAACTAGCCTATCCGGGCCTTGCTGACAGCGCCCCCGGTCCCCCGCGACCCAGCCCCAGCATCCCATGTCATCCAGGGTCTTCAGAAGCCTCTTGGTAGTCGGATTCCTCGCGTTGGTGCCTCGTTCCGCCTCGGCGCAGGAGGGGGTCGTCTACGCGCTGCGACCCGGCGACAAGGTGACCCTCGAAGTGTTCACCTCCGCGGGCGAGAAGGTGGATGTCGTTGCCGGTGAGCGGATTCTCGACCGGAACGGGGACGTTTATCTCCCCTTCGTCGGGACCGTTCAGGCGGCCGGGCTGGATCAGAACTCGTTCCGGGAGGTTCTGGTCGCCGGCTACGGCAGCTTCTATGCGGACCCGGTGGTCAACGTCAAGGTGCAACTCAGGGTCAACGTGACGGGGGCCGTGCCGAAGCCGGGCCAGTACTACCTTGACCCGACCGCGACGCTCCTGGACGCGCTCTCGAGCGCCGGGGGTGCCAACACCGAGTTCGCCGTCGCCGGAAACACGATCCCCGGGGACTCGAGGAACGTCCAATTGGTGCGGGATGGGGCACGGCAGGTTCTCAATTTCCATCCCTCGCAGATCGCCGACGAGACGTTCAACATGCGGATCCGGTCGGGTGACTGGCTCCACGTTCCGGCCGAGAACAAGTCGGCCGTGCGCGACCAGGTTCTCTTCTGGGGCAGCCTCATCTCGCTTGCATCCTCCACCATCAGTCTCGTCATCCTCATAGCCCGCCCGTAGACCCTCCGTGTACCACGGCGCTCAGGACGGGTGGGTCGAGGTGGTGTCCGGCGTGATGTTCAGCGGCAAGTCGGAGGAGCTGCTACGCCGCGTCCGCCGGGCCATGATCGCCCGCAAGCGCGTCCAGTTGTTCAAGTCCCAGATGGACGACCGCTACGGCGGCGTGTTCCGCATCAGCTCCCACGACGGCTCCCAGCTCGAGGCGCACCCCGTGTCCAGCTCGGTGCAGATCGCGGAGCAGGTGCGGCCCGACACGCAGGTGGTGGCCATCGACGAGGCGCAGTTCCTCGACGAGGGCGTGGTCCGGGTGGTGAACGACCTGGCCGACCGCGGGATCCGGGTCATCGTCGCCGGCACGGACATGGACTTCCGCGGCGAGCCCTTCGGGCCCATCCCCCAGCTCATGGCCATCGCCGAACGCGTGGACAAGCTCCAAGCCATCTGTGTGGTGTGCGGGGACCTGGCCACCCGCAACCAGCGTCTCATCGACGGTCAGCCGGCGCCTGCGGAAGGGCCCACCATCCAGGTGGGCGGCGCCGAGACCTACGAAGCCCGGTGCCGGAGGTGCCATCAGGTGCCCCGGACGACCCGACACCAGACCGAGCTCGAAATCGGGCCGGAGCGTTAGCCGCCGCGGGTCGGCGCAACGGGACATCCCCCGGCCCCCCCGCGGGGCCTAGGGTTGGGCAGGTCCCCTTCCACCCAGACGACCATGTTCCCACCTCTTCCGGGGCTGCTCCCGGCCCCCGCATTCCTTTTCGACGAGCGGGGAAGGCCCGACTTCCGCGACGTGTTCGGGGCCCTCGCCCGCAACGCCCCGGAGATCAGCACCGCGGTCACGCGCGTCCGCCTCACGACCGTGGACCTCCAGCCGGACGAAGTGCCTCAGCTTCGGCACTTCCGCGTGCTGCTCTGCGAACTCAGCGCCCTGCGCCTCGAAGGCGAGGCCCACGCCCTTCTCCACCTCCGGCGCAGGACCCCCAACCTCCGTCTGCTCCTGGGCCTCCTGGAGGAGGGCCGCCTGGAGGTGCGCGCAGCGCCTCTGGGCGGATGGTCTCCGGACTTCACCGTCTTCTCCGGTCCGTCGGGCCCGGCCGCGGTCCTCTCGGGGTTCCACGCCTTCGAGCGCCCCTACCCTCACCGGGGGCCGGCCCTCGCGGCTCTTCACGGGCCCGAGGCAGCCGCGTTGGCGGCCCGGCGGCACCAGGAGCTCTGGTCGGAGGCTCACGACGTCGGTCCCACGCTGTGGACGCTCCTCTCCCGGGTCCAGAGGATCTGGGGGCCTTCGGCGCAGGCCGGTTGACACGCTTTGGTGCGAGTTCTTTATTTTCGGGTCTCGGCCTACTCCCGTGGAGCCGAGCCTTTCCGGGGTAGCTCAGTCGGTTAGAGCATCTGACTGTTAATCAGAGGGTCGTGGGTTCGAGTCCCACCCCCGGAGTCCGCACGCACGAGAGGCCCGCCCGCAGTCGCGGTGCGGGCCTCTCGTGCATCCGAGCCGCACGGCGGGCGAGTTCGACTGGGTGCCGACGATTCGGCGCGATGCCGACGGCCGACGAGCCGTCTCCTTCAGCGCACGGACTCGGCCGAGAAGGAGAACAGCAGGGTCCCGGGCTGCCGCCATGCGTCGCGGCCCAATCCCGCCTTGACCCCGACCTGCTCGAGGAAGGTCTTCCGGTCCCAGCCTTGCTCGACCGCGACGACAGGGAGCAGCACGCCGTGCCAATCTCCCTGCACGAGCATCAGTCCGTCCCGGCCGATGACCAGGCTCTCGGGATCGTCGAGCGGGGTGAGAGGCGAGAGCACGCTGACCTCGTAGTCGAGACGGCGAAGCTCCCCGGCGGAGAGGGGCGGGAAGCGCGTGTCCCGCGACGCCGCCAGCGCCGACTCGCGCACCTGCTGGGCCAGAGGCTGGGTGGCGAATACCGCCCCGACGCATCCGCGCAGCTCGCCGCCGGAGCGCAGCGTGACGAACGCCGCCTGCTTTCGCATCAGGGCCGGGGTGAGCTCCGGCATGGGGGGCAGGGCCTCCCGCCGCACGGCGGCCGCCACGCTTCCGCGCGCGATCTCCACGAGCGACGCCTTGTCCTGGGGAGTGAGCGCATCGGATCCGCCCGGGCCGTCCGAGACCGTCACCGCGGTATAGCCGACCACGTTGGACATATCGCCCGTCACCCTTCCCGAATTGTCGTAGGCAAGCACCTGGGTCCGGCCGGCGCCCAGACGTCGGGCGGCTTCCAGCACGGCGACCACGGCCCCCACCCCGCAGGCTTCCAACTCGCCGGTGAAGCTGCGATACCCGAGCAGGAACGGGTCGTTCGACCGGACCAGGTCGAGCAGCTCCCCGTCGAGCCGGGCAGCAGTGGTGGCGTCGTGGAAATGCGAGAGATCGGAGCTGGCCAGCAGCAGCACGTTCCGTCCCGCCAGGACCGTCGCCAGGGTGCGGGCCAGGTGGTAGCTGAAGTCGAACGACTGCCGGCCCACCATGAGGGGCACCACCGGCACGTCGGGCAGCACGGTCTGCAGGAAGGGCAGTTGGACCTCCAGGCTGTGCTCGGCGCCGTACCCCTCCGTGGCGAAGCGAATACTGTCGTCGGCGGCGACGAGTCGTTCGGCCAGCGCCCGCTCGATGGGGATCTCCCCCAGCGGGGTGCTCAGATGGCTGCCGGGCCAGATGCTCACCCCGGCGAAGGCCTCCTGGTGACTGACGGCGACCAGCACCACCGCGTCGTACTCTCGGCCCTGGACCGCCCGGTAGAAACGGGCAGCCACCGGACCTGAATAGTCGAGCCCAGCGTGGGGTACGATCCCGGCCCGCACCGGCGGGAGGGAATCGTTCCCATCGGCGGGGGCCGCCGCCAGGAGTTCGCCGATCCGCGTCCGCAGAGTTTCCGCTTCGTCCGGATAGAAGTACCCGGCCACCGCGGGAGCCCGCACCCCCACCGTCTGCGCCAGTGCGGCCGCGCCCGGGAGCATGGGCCCGGAGGACAGCAGGAGAAGCGCGAGCAGAAGGTGACGGTACCGGCTGAGGGTTCGTCGCACGATACCGGAGCTCGTCATCGCGTCAGCCTCCCAGGAACGCGGGGAAGTACTCATCGACGCCGACGAGCCGATCCGTCATCCCGTCGTCGAAGGCCGACTTCAGGAAGGTCTCCAGGGCGTGGCGGTTCGGCTCCAGGCCGTGCTGATGGAAGTCGGATCCGAGGAAGCGCACCGTGTCCTCCAGGTCCTCCATCTCCCAGGGCGTGCCGTACGGATAGAGCGTCCGCGCCGCCATGAACGCGCGCTCGCACTCCTGGAACGTCTCCACGAGCCTCGCGCCCAGTCCCGGCGTCTTCTCCAGGACCCCCTTGCGCAGCACCAGCGTGTGCTGCGGCGGATAGCACGCGGTGTCGCGGAAGTACTGCTTCTCGACGGTACGGAAGTCCGGCACGACGCGAACGATCGGTCCGCGCTCGGCATCGTGCCGGCGGGGAACTCCGGGCGCGAAGTAGGCGTCAATCTCGCCCGCGATCAGCATGTCGCTCATCGTCCGGCCGCGCGGGGCGTGGGTCACGTGCGCCGGGTACGGCACCAGGGAGGCCGCTTCGTTCGGGGTGTCCGCGCCGCCCACCACCCACTCGATGGCCTTGGGATCCTGGCCGAGCCAGCGAACGAAATGGCGATACCAGACCGCGCCGCTCGCCGCCCAGTTGTAGATGCCGATGCGGTGACCGTTCAGGTTGCCGGGCTCGAGCTCGGCACCCCTGCGCGTGTACAGGTCGCGCGCGGTGAAGTTGCGGAGGAGGAAGACCGGGACGGCTGCGAGGGAGTCGTCGCCCTCGGCCACCCTCAGGAGGTGACCCAGCATCGACCGCTCGCCTCCGTGGAGCGCGGGGTCGGTCTCCGTCCGCGCGAGCATCTCGCTTCGCGGTCCCCGCACCCAGACGAGCTTCGGGTCCGACATGGCCACTTCGCCGGAGATGAGCGGCGCGTACCGCTCGTACGCAGTGATGGCGAGCGCGAGCGCCGGGGGCTCGGTGGGCCCGGCGTACGCCGTGTCGGCGATCA
>JBFYZE010000124.1:0-4963 GCA_041309665.1 Gemmatimonadales bacterium
GTCACCCAGTACGACATGAACTGCCTCGACGAGGCAGGCATGCTCAAGATGGACTTCCTGGGGCTGAAGACGCTCACCGTGATCCACGACGCCGTGGTCATGGTGAAGGCGCGCTACGGCCGGTTGGAGAACCCGGAGACGCGCCAGGCGTACGCGTCCATGGACGATGTCCCGCTGGACGACCCCGCCGTCTACAAGATGCTTGCCCGCGGCGGCACCGCCGGCGTGTTCCAGTTCGAATCCAGCCTGGCCAACGACAAGCTCAGGGCCATGCGCTGCGACCGGTTCGACGACCTCGTCGCCAGCAACGCCCTCATCCGTCCCGGGCCCCTGGACTCGGGCATGACCGACGTCTACATCGACCGCAAGCTGGGGCGGAAGCCGGTCTCCTACCCCCACCCGGACCTGCGCTCGACGCTGGAGCCGACCTACGGCGTCATCGTCTACCAGGAACAGGTGATGCGCATCGCCAACATCCTGGCAGGGTACACGCTGGGCGAGGCCGACGTGCTCCGGAAGGCGGTCGGGAAGAAGGACTCGGTCCTCATCAAGAAGGAGCTGGCCAAGCTGGTCGAGCGCTCCGTGGCCAAGGGCGTGGATCGGCACCTGGCCACCGACCTGGCCGAGCAGATCGAGACCTTCGGCAACTACGGCTTCAACAAGAGCCACTCAGCAGCCTACTCGCTCGTATCCTACCACACCGCGTGGCTCAAGGCCCACTACCCGGCCGAGTTCATGGCGGCGCTCCTGTCCTCGGTGCTGGACAAGACCGACGACGTGGTGAAGTACATCGGCGAGTGCCGCGACCTGCAGCGCTACATCCCCAAGCTGGCCGAGCCCGTCGAGGTCCTCCCGCCCGACGTGAACCAATCGGGATGGAAGTTCACCGTCACCGACGCCCACCAGATCCGCTTCGGGCTGGGGGCGGTGCGGGGCGTGGGCGCGGGCGCGGTGAGGTCCGTTCTCGAGGCCCGCTCGTCGGGCGGGCCCTTCCGCTCCCTCTTCGACTTCCTGGAGCGCATCGACACCCGCGCGCTGAACAAGCGCGCGTGCGAGGCGCTCATCGCCGCCGGCGCCCTGGACGCCTTCGGCCATCGGTCCCAGCTCCTGGCCGGCCTGGACGCCGCCTACGCCGAGGTGCAGGCCCGGCAGGCCGAGCACGACGCCGGCCAGGCGTCGCTCTTCGGCGACGCGTCCCTTCTGCCCCGCAGCGAGCCCTCCCTCCCCCGCGTCCCCGCGTGGGACGAGCCCGAGCGGCTGGCGCGGGAGAAGGAGGCGTTGGGCTTCTTCATCTCCGGCCATCCCCTGGACCGCTACCGCGAGGTGGTGCGCGCCTTCGAGCCCGTGAACTCGGCCACACTGTCCTCCTACCCGGGCCAGAGCGTGGAATTGGCGTGCGTGGTCACGTCGGTGGCGCGCCAGATCTCCCGCAAGGACAACTCGGAGTGGGGGAAGATCACGGTGGAGGACTTCCAGGGCACCGCCACCATCCTCGCCTTCCGCGACGCGTGGCAGGCGTACAAGGACGTGCTCAGGCAGGACGCGGTGGTGCTGGTGGCCGGGAAGGTGAGCAGCCGCGAGCGTGACGAGGAGGACCCGCCCGTCTTCCTGGACGCCGCCCGCGCCCTGGACGAGGTCACCGGCTCGGGGGAGATCGCCGTGCAGATCGAGCTGGAGCTGGGGTCCGAGTTGACCGAGGGCGCCTTCGCCGAGGCCAGGAAGGTGCTGGCATCCCACCCCGGCGCCGCCCCCGTCCTCCTCCAGGTGGGAGCGGACAATGGCAGCCCCGCGCCCCGCCTCAGGTCCCGCTCGCTGCGCGCCAGCCCCGACGGCGACACCGTGGGCGCGCTCCAGAAGCTCTTCGGACGCGCGAACGTGCGGCTGGTGCGGACCGCCGCGCCGGGGCCCGACCAGGAGGTGTGGTGACTTCTTCCTGCGCGCCCACCGGAGTCGCGGCCTCCTTCATCGCCCTGCTCGCCGCCTGCGGCGTGCGCGCCCCCGCCACCGTCCACCCCTCGTGGGAGCCCACGTTCGGCGGGTACGTGTTCGAGGGCTCGCTCACCGGGCGCAACCCCGTGACCGTCTCGGGCACCCTGAGCCTCGGTCCCGAGGGCTTCTACCTCTCCAGCACCCACGGCTCGTGCCGCGAGCGGCTCGGGCGCGTGTGGGTCGCCCCGAACGTGGGGGTGTCGTGCCCGCGCATCCGCGTGGGGTTCCGGCTCGCGGACGGGAGCGTGCCCGAGGACGGCACGGCCAGGGTCACGGTGCAGCAGATCCGTGAGCGCCAGGTGTGCAAGACCAACGCCGACGGCACGCAATCCTGCATCACCGTCGAGGAGCAGGTGGAGGTCCCGGTGGAGGTGCGCATCCAGGTGCGCCGGTCGGGGTAGCACGGCGCGTGAGCCACATCCACACCACCCCCGAGGGCGTCCGCTGGAGCGTGGAGCCCGGCGCCGGCGCGTTTCCCGGCGGGTACCGGATCCTTCGCGCGGAAGCCTTCATTCCCGTTCCCCGGGAGCGCGTCTTCCCCTTCTTCGCGGCGGCGGAGAACCTGGAGCGCATCACGCCCCCCGAGCTCCGCTTCCGCATCGTCACCCCCCTGCCCGTCGAGATGCGCCGGGGCGCGCTGATAGACTACCGGCTCAGCCTCGACGGCATCCCGTTCGGATGGCGCACCGAGATCTCCGAGTGGGATCCCCCCATCGCGTTCACCGACACCCAGCTCCGCGGGCCGTACCACACCTGGGTCCACCGCCACACGTTCGAGGAGGTGGACGGGGGCACCCGCATGGTGGACGAGGTGCGCTGGCGCGTCCCCCTGTGGCCCTTGGGGGCCGTGGCGATCCCGCTGGTGGGGGCCCGCGTGGAGCGCATCTTCCGCCACCGGCAGGAGACCATCGGCCGGCTCCTGCTGGCGTGAGGGCTCGGGACCGCCACCCCACCCTTCCGCTCCCTGGAATTCCTTGAGAGACTAGGGGGTTGGCCGGACTCCAGCCCGGCCGCTCCCGCCACTCCCCGTGAACCCCGGCGCCCCCGGCGCCGTTTCCAGGATCGGAAGCATGGACCAGAAGACCCTGCGCTCCCTCGGCATCCAGGACGTGAACCCCGGCGGCTTCGCCGGCACCTGGGTGGGCTCCGGCCCCGCCCTCGACGTGTTCAGCCCCATCGATGGAGCCAAGCTCGCCACCGTCCAGCAGGTCACGGAGCAGGAGTACGACGCCATCGTGGAGCGCGCCCACGCGGCGTTCCTCGAGTGGCGCAGGGTGCCCGCGCCCAAGCGGGGCGAGCTGGTGCGGCAGCTCGGCCACAGGCTCCGCGAGCGGAAGGACGACCTGGGCGCGCTGGTCACCCTGGAGATGGGCAAGATCCTCCAGGAGGGCAAAGGCGAGGTCCAGGAGATGATCGACATCTGCGACTTCGCCGTCGGTCTCTCCCGGCAGCTCTACGGGCTCACCATGCCCTCGGAGCGCCCGGACCACCACATGAGGGAGCAGTGGCACCCGCTGGGGGTGGTGGGCGTCATCAGCGCCTTCAACTTCCCCGTGGCCGTGTGGAGCTGGAACGCGGCGCTGGCGGCGGTGTGCGGAGATGCGACCCTCTGGAAGCCGGCGTCGAAGACGCCCCTGACCGCGATCGCAGTCACCAGGCTGGCCGCACAGGTGTGCGAGGAGAACGGCTGCGACCCGGCCGTCTTCTCGCTGGTCGTGGGCAAGGGATCCACCGTCGGCGAACGCCTGCTCCACGACAAGCGCATCCCCCTGGTCTCCGCCACCGGAAGCACGCCCGTGGGCCGCCGCGTCGCCGCGGCGGTGGGCGAGCGCCTGGGCCGGACCATCCTCGAGCTGGGCGGCAACAACGCCATCATCGTCACGCCCCACGCCGACATGGACCTGGTACTACCCGCCATCGTCTTCGGCGCGGTGGGCACCGCGGGGCAGCGGTGTACGAGCACGCGGCGCATCATCGCCCACGCCTCCGTGAAGGACCGGCTGCTGGAACGGCTCGTGGCCGCCTACGGGACCATCCCCATCGGGAACCCACTCCACGAGGGAACGCTCATGGGCCCCGTGGTCAACCAGCAGGCCGTCATGGACTTCATCGCCGCGAAGGAGAAGGTGGTGGCCGAGGGCGGGAGGATCCTGTGCGGTGGTGAGGTGCTGACCGGCGACAGGTACCCGGGAGGCCTGTACGTCACGCCGTGCATCGCCGAGGCGAAGAACGAGTACGCCATCGTCCAGGACGAGACCTTCGCCCCCATCCTCTACGTTCTCGAGTACGGCACGAAGACGGCGACGCCCGCCCAGGCGGTGGACGAGATGCAGGAGGCCATGGCCCTCCACAACGGCGTCCCGCAGGGTCTGTCGTCGGCCATCTTCACCGAGCACGTCCGCGAGGCCGAGTACTTCCTATCCCACCGCGGCTCCGACTGCGGCATCGCCAACGTGAACATCGGCACCAGCGGCGCCGAGATCGGCGGCGCGTTCGGCGGCGAGAAGGAGACGGGAGGTGGCCGGGAGTCGGGCTCGGACGCGTGGAAGACCTACATGCGTCGCCAGACCAACACGGTCAACTGGAGCACGGACCTGCCCCTGGCCCAGGGGATCAAGTTCTCGGTGGACTGAGCGACGCGCCCGCCTCGACCGGCGGCGAAGCGAGCGGCCCGCTACTTCGACTTGGGAGCCGCCGGGCTTGCCTTGGCGCCCTTCTTGGGCCGGGACTTCCCGTGGGTCTTCCGGATGCGCTTGCCCTTCTCGGTCCTCTGATCGCCTTTGCCCATCGGTGGTGCTCTCCTGGATTGCCGGGTCGCTCGTCCGCCCGCCGCCCAGAGGCCGTCGCGGGGCCCCCGACGATACCGCGTCGGGCGGGCGGCGCCAAGGTGCGGCGCCCCACCCCACAGCACACACGGAACCCGGGCGACCGAGCCGCAGCCCGAGGCCCCCGGACCAGTGCGCAGCCGCTCTTC
>JBFYZE010000125.1:0-5576 GCA_041309665.1 Gemmatimonadales bacterium
TTCACCCACGTCCACGCCGAGGCTCCGGAGGGCTCCGGCGGTGGAGGAGGCGTCGCCCCCGGAGAGGAGCCCCGACAGCGTGCTCTCGCCGTCGGCGAGAGCGGCGAGGATGAGCGCGCGCTGGGTGAGCGACTTGTCGCCGGGGACGCGAAGCCTCACCGCGCCCCCGCCCCCTCGGCGTCCACCTCCGAGCCTGCCCCGGCGTCCGGCTCCTCGTCGGGATAGGGGATCTCCACCGCGAGCCCGTCGTGGGCCACGCGGACGCGGGGGAAGACCGAGCGGGCCTCCTCCTCCAGGGGGCCGGGTTGGTCCGAGTAGCGTGCCGAGAGGTGGGTGAGGTAGAGGCGCGCCACCCCGGCGTCCCGGGCCACCTGGCCCGCCTCCAGCGCGGTGCTGTGGTTCGTCTCGCGGGCGCGGTCGGCTTCGTCGGCCCCGAACGTCGCCTCGTGGATGAGGACGTCGGCGCCCCTGGCCCGCTCCACCGTTCCGGCGCACGGGCGCGAGTCCCCGGCGTAGACCACGGCCCGCCCGGGCCGCGCCGGCCCCACCAGGTCGTCGGGGGAGAAGGTGCGCCCCGCCACCTCCACCACCTCACCCCGGTGCAGGCGTCCGAAGAGGGGACCCTCGGGGATGCCGAGCGCGCGGGCGCGCTCCACGTCGAATCGACCCAGACGAGGCGCTTCGACGAGCGCCCACCCTGTGGCGGGAACGCCGTGGGACACGGGGAACGCGTGGACGGCGTACCCGTCTCCGGGGACCGATTCGCCGGGTGCCACCTCGTCGACGGTGACGGGGAACGGGATGCGGTCCACTCCCAGATGGACGGCGGCGTCCAACAGGCGCGCCGAGCCCCGGGGGCCGTAGATGGCCAGGGGCTCCTCCCGGGCTTGCAGCGCCATGGTGCGCAGGAGCCCGGTGATCCCGAGGAAGTGGTCGGCGTGGAGGTGCGTGACGAAGATGGCCTTCACCCCGAACCCGGTGGCGAAGCGCATCATCTGCCGCTGCGTGCCCTCGCCGCAGTCGAAGAGCATGAGGTCACCTTCGCGCTGCAGGGCGAGACCGCTGACGTTCCGGCCCACCGTGGGGCGGGAGGCGGCGGTGCCGAGGAAGGTGAGGCGGATCATTCCCGGTGGGGCGCTGAGGGCGGGCACGACGGGGCGGACGGAGCCGTACGCCAAGGTAGCGAGGGGGGTGCGGGCTTTGAAGAACCTCGATGGACAGGCGGGGGGCCCCGCGCGTATCCTGATCCCGCACGACGGGGATCCCAGGTGAGGTGGCCGGAGACCGAGCAGAGGAAAGCGACCGTGAGCGACATCGTCCCGAGGAGGCGCCGCGCGGTGATCGCCCTGCTGGGCGTGTCGGCGGCGGCGTGCAGCGCACCGCCGGTACCCGAGCGCCAGGAGCCCCCTGCGGTGGTGTGGAAGGCCGGGCCGCCCCTTCCCGCCCCCGTGACGAACAACGCCGTGGCAGCCGTGAAGACGGATGCCGGGGTGGCGGTGTTCTCCTTCCTGGGACTGGACTCCACCAGGGTGTGGAGCGGGGTCACCAACGCAGCGTACCGCTGGGACGTGGGCTCGACGGAGGGATGGCGCCCGGTGGACCCCGTCCCCGGACCCGGACGTCTCGCCGCCACGGCGCAGGTCGTCGGGGGGAAGATCTACGTGTTCGGAGGCTACACGGTGGCCGCCGACGGGAAGGAGCGCACCCTCCCGGACGTGAACGTCTACGATCCCGCGTCGGGGACGTGGAGCCGCGGCAGGGACATCCCGGTTCCCGTGGACGACGCGGTGAGCGGGGTGTGGCGCGACTCCCTCGTCGTCCTCGTTTCCGGCTGGCGCAACGGAGCCTCCGTGGACCGGGTGCAGTGGTACGACCCCGCCGCCGATCGATGGAGCGAGGCCACGCCCATCGCCGGTCGGCCCGTCTTCGGTCACGCCGGCGCGGTGGTGGGGGACCACATCGTCTACGTCGATGGCGCGGCGGCGGTGGACGACACGCGCCGCTTCGCGCTGGACACGGCGGCCTGGATGGGCGACATCACCTCCGGGGATCCGACCCTCGTCGCGTGGTCCGCCCTGGGAGAGCACCCCCTGCCCGGGCTCTACCGGGCCGCCGGAGGGAGCGTGGGTGGGCTGGTGCTCTTCGTGGGCGGTTCGGAGAACCCCTACAACTACGACGGCATCGGATACGACGGCGTTCCCTCCGAGCCCATTCGGCAGGTCCTGGCCTTCGCGCTGCGGGCGGGCGAGTGGCGCAACCTGGCGGCGCCGCCGCTGGCCACCATGGACCACCGCACCCTCGGCGTGGCGGGAGGGATGGTCTTCCTCGCGGGCGGGATGGAGGAGGGCCAGGCCGTGTCGGGAAAGGTGTGGTACGCCGACCTGGAGGCGCTCCTGGCGAGCATCTGGTAGCGGCCGCGGGCGGCCATGGGTGACGCGTACCGGAACCCGGCCGCGGCGCCCGGGGTTTGTGCGGGACGGCTGCGACCTCCCGCCGACTCCACGAGGACCCATGCTCATCCGCCGCCCCGCCGACATCCCCTCGTCCGAGATCACCCCGGAGGACGCATACCTGAACCGCCGTCGCTTCCTGCGCACGGTGGCAGTGGGCGCCGCCGGCCTGGCCCTCACCCCCTCCGCGGTGCGCGCGCTCCCGGGCACCCGAGGGCGACCAGGCGCCTGGGATCAGGAGTCCCGCTTCGCGGGCATGCGCTCGGAGCTCGGAGAGCCGGTGACCTCCTGGGAGGAGATCACCACCTACAACAACTTCTACGAGTTCGGAACCGGCAAAGACGACCCGTCCAAGCGTTCGGGTGCCTTCAAGCCGCGCCCGTGGACCGTGGCCGTGGAGGGGCACTGCTCCAAGCCGGGGAGCTACCAGCTGGAGCAGTTCCTGGCGCCCCACAAGCTTGAGGACCGGGTCTACCGGCTCCGCTGCGTGGAAGGCTGGTCCATGGTGATCCCATGGCGGGGCTTCCCCCTGGCCGAGCTCGTGCGGCGCGCCGAGCCCACGGGGAGCGCCAAGTACGTGGAGCTCACCACGCTGGTGCGTCCCTCGGAGATGCCGGGCCAGCGCACGGGGGTCCTGGACTGGCCGTACGTCGAGGGGCTCCGCATGGACGAGGCCCTGCACCCCCTCTCCATCCTGGCCACCGGGGTGTACGGCCGGGACCTCCCCAACCAGAACGGTGCGCCGCTCCGCCTGGTGGTGCCGTGGAAGTACGGCTTCAAGAGCATCAAGTCCATCGTGAAGATCCGCTTCACCGAAGAGATGCCCGGGGCCACGTGGTGGCTGGCCAACTCCCGGGAGTACGGGTTCTACGCCAACGTGAACCCCGAGGTGGACCACCCCCGCTGGAGCCAGAAGCGGGAGCGGCGCATCGGCGAGCTCCGCCGCCGGGAGACGCTCATGTTCAACGGGTACGCGGAGCAGGTGGCCCGGCTTTATGCCGGGATGGACCTGACGCGGTGGATCTGACCGGGAGGCCCGTCCTCGCCCTCAAGGTCCTCCTCTGGGTGTCCGCCTTCACCCCGGCGGCCTGGCTCCTGGCCGGCTGGTTCCTCGGGTGGTTGGGGGTGAACCCCATCGAGACGCTCACCCACGTCACCGGGATGAGCGCCCTGGTGCTGCTCCTGGTGACGCTCGGGGTGACGCCGGTCCGCCGCCTCACCGGATGGAACCCCCTGATCCGCCTCCGGCGTCCCTTGGGGCTCTTCGCGTTCTTGTACGCGGCCCTCCACGTCTCGGTCTGGGCCGTGCTCGACCTGGGGCTCGAGCTCGAGTGGGTCGTGGAGGACATCGCCGAGCGCCCCTACATCGCCGTGGGGATGGTGGCCTTCGTCCTCCTCCTTCCGCTCGCCCTGACCTCCACGCGGGGATGGATCCGCCGCCTGGGTAGGAATTGGTCGAGGCTGCACACGCTCGTGTATGTCAGCACGGCACTTGGAGTCGTGCACTTCTACTGGCTGGTGAAGTCCGACGTACGGCTGCCGCTCCTGCTCGGCGCGGTGTTCGTGGCGCTGATGGGGGTGCGGGCGGCCGGGTGGATCCAGGGGCGGCGCGGAGTCGTCAGGTAGGCGGAGCGGGCGGCTCTTCCGTGCTGGCCCGGGCACCACCGCCTCTGGTATACTCGCTGCGTGCGAGGCGGACGGGTTCGCCCTCACCCTTCACTGCCCGTTCGGGCTCACCCCCCGGGAATGCGTGGCCATGGCGTTCGGGAACTTCCACATCGGCATCATGGGGAACCTCTTCTCCGGGAAGACGACCCTCATGAACGCCCTCGCCGCGGATCCCTACCGCTCCGAGCTGGAGGGGATCCTCGATGCCGGCGAGACCCACGCCTTCTCCGAGCGGGTGGAGAAGGGCTCTCTGACCGACCAGTGCCTCGCCCTGTTCTACAAGGACCGGGTCGCGAACATCTTCCCGACCGAGACGGCCTTCCTGCACATGCGGGTGCTTCAGCAGCGGGAGATCCGACACCTGATGACGCGCCAGTCCAGGAAGGGCGTGCTCATCCTGGAGGACCGCCCCTTCCTCGACGGTCCCGAGGTCTTCGTCCAGCGCATGATCGACTCGGGCGAGATGCCGGCGGCCCACGCGAAGCTCTACCGCACGCTCTTCTATCAGACCCTGGAGCGGGAGCGGATCCGCCTTCCCGACCTCCTGGTGTACCTCCGCACCGAACCCGCCGTGCTGGAGCAGCGGCGGGCCGCCCGTGCCGCGGCGGGGGACGAGTACGCGACCACGATCTCCCTCGACTACCTGAGAGAGATCCACGAGGGCTACGAGGCCCTCGTGGCGAACTGGCGGGGCACGCTCCTGAAGTACCGCGAGTACGCAGTGGTGCCCCCGGATTCGGACATCCTGAACCTCCCCGCCGAGATCGACATGCACGACCACCCGGACTACGTGCACGTCGCGGCCGGGACCATCCGCGAAAAGGTGCGCCGGATGGTGGCGGCGCGGAAGCGGGGCCTGTGAGCGACGCTCGGGGTTGGGCCGACGCCCGTCCAGGTCCGATCCTCGAGGTCCGGGCGGACCCCTCGATCCGCCGGCACCAGATCGCGAACCGCCTTACCCACGTGGAGCGTCGCCTCCTCACCTACCTCGCGAAGCACCAGAAGCTCATCACCTGCGTCGGGAACATCGGGGCGGGAAAGAGCTCGCTGGTCAAGCTGCTCGCCTACAGCACGGGGATGAACGCGCTCTTCGAGCTCCCCGACGAGGGGTTCGAGGACCACATCGCCCAGAACCCCTCGCTCTTCCCACTCCTGGCCACGGCGAAGAACTCCGCCCAGCGGACCTTGGGGCGCTACTACGCCGCCATCAACGAGTTCATTGAGGTCCAGGCACGCGAGCAGCCCGGGAGCCCATCCTGGATGGCCGCGAAGCGGAACCTCGAGCACGCGGCGCTCGACATCCAGCACGCCTACCTCGACCTGCGGAAGATGCAGCTCCAGGCGGTCCCCCACCTCGCGTCCTCGACCTGCATCGACGGCTCGCCGTTGGCCGACCGCTACGCGTTCTGCGAGGTGCTGCACCGGGACATGGACGTGCCGTACCTGACGGCAGAATCG
>JBFYZE010000126.1:0-7801 GCA_041309665.1 Gemmatimonadales bacterium
CTCACCCACCCTCTCAGCCGACGGGCTCACCCTCGCCTTCGTGGGTGGGTCGGCCGGGGCCGGCGCCGTGAGCACGCTGGCGCTCGGCGGCGACGGCGCCTTGCAGGGCGCAGCCGCCCTCGTGGCCCGGAGCGCCGCTCCGCTGGCCACCAACGCCACCCAGGCCTGCCTCTCGTGCCCCGCCCTCTCGGCCCTCGCCCTCTCCCCCGACGGGAGCCGCCTCGTCTACCAGGCCATGCCCCGGGAGGACTGGGAGCTCTTCGTGGCCGACGTGAAGGGCGGCGAGGGCGCCAACCTCACCCGCGACGTCCAGCACGACCTCTTTCCCGTCTGGGTCGCCGACGGCCGCCTCCTGGCCATGAAGGGGGAGGGGCGCCACCGCCGCTCACACCTGTACGACCTGGACTCGGGAGAGGCGACCTGGCTCTTCCGCAACAACACCATCCGCACGGTGGCCCCCGAGTACGAGTGGGCGCCGAGCCCCGACGGCGGGCGCCTCCTCCTGGTGGCGGAGCGGGACGGCGACACCGTGTCTCCGGAGCGGGGCGTGTACCTCCTCGACCTCGGCCGGAAGGTGACCCGGGAGGAGGTCCTGGCCCGCGTCCGCGCCCAGACGGCGGCGGAGCAGGACCTGCGCCGGCGCGGCGAGCACATGTACCGGCCCGTGAGCCAGGACGTCCGGGCGGCGGTGGAACGCATCTCCACGGCGCGCGTCTACGAGTACGGCCGGGACCTGTTCCGGTTCGGCTCCAAGCACATCACACAGCCCGGGAACGCCCCCGCCATCGAGTACCTGACGGCCAAGCTGCGGGAGTTCGGCTACGAGCCCGAGCTCCAGTGGTTCGAGCCCCGGGGCATCCGCACCGCCAACGTGGTGGTACGCCTTCCGGGCACCGCCCACTCCGACGTGGTCTACGCCGTGAGCGCCCACTTCGACTCCAACACCCGGAGCCCCGGCGCCGACGACAACACGTCCGCCACCGTGGGGCTCCTGGAGATGGCCCGGGTCCTGGCGGGCCGTCCGCTGCCGGCCACGCTGGAGATCGCGTTCTTCACCGGAGAGGAGGCGGGGCTCCTGGGGAGCCGCGAGTACGTGCGCCGCGCCGTGGAGGAGGGCAAGAACCTGGTGGGGGCGCTGAACAACGACATGGTGGGGTGGGCCGAGGACCATCGGATGGACAACACCATCCGCTACTCCAACGAGGGGATCCGCGACCTGCAGCACGCCGCCGCGTTCCTGTTCTCCGACCTTGTCACGTACGACGCCAAGTACTACAAGAGCACCGACGCAGCGGCCTACTACGACGCCTACGGCGACATCGTCGGGGGGATCGGCTCCTATCCCATCCTGGCCAGCCCCCACTACCACCAGACCCACGACGTCCTCGAGACGGTGAACCACCAGCTCATCGCCGAGGTGGCCAAGGTCACCACCGCCTCGGCCATGCTCCTGGCCTCCTCGCCGTCCCGCCTCCAGGGGCTGGAGGCCCAGCTCCGCGGAGGGGTGGCGGAGGTGAGCTGGACGCCGGCGCCGGAGCGGGACGTGACCGGGTACCGGGTGACGTGGGGCGCCGCGGGGGACGAGGGCGCCCACACGCTCACGGTGACGGAGCCCCGGGCTCGGCTGGAGGGCGTCGCCCCCGGGAGCGTCGTCGCGGTGAAGGCCGTCAACGCCCGCGGAATGGAGGGGTGGGACTGGGCGCGGGTGGTGGTGCGGTAGAGGCGCGGAGGAGCTGGGTCTCTCTCCCCACCTCGGTGGGCTTGGTGTCCGGAGGACGGTTATGCTCCATTGTCTAGGTCGTATCATTGCCCCATATATTAGGGCATGATCGCCCTCGAGAAGCACAAGACGCCGAGTGGAGGCGATCCCCTCCATACCCTGGGGATCTCCCCGTCGGCGGTTCGCATCATCCGCTACTTCCTGATCCGACCCGACGCTCGCCCCCATGGGCGCCAGCTCCAGAGGTTGCTCGGACTGGGTGGAGCCTCGCTCCAAAGGGAACTCGATCGCATGGTGCAGCTCGGCGCCCTGCAGCGGGAAGAGGACGGCCGGCGGACTCACTACCGTGTCCTCGATGATGCGCCGCTCTGGCGGGCCATGCGGATCTTGGAGAGCACCTCCGAGGACCCCGTGCCCCTGCTGCGGGAGGCGCTGGTCGACGTCCCAGGGCTTCTGGGCGCCTTCGTGTTCGGGTCGACTGCTTCCGGGCTGCACCGCGACGACAGCGACATCGACATCTTCGTGGTGGAAGAGCCCACCACGGCTGACCCCAGGACACTGCTTCGTCGCCTTGCAGCGGTGGGCCTCCTCGTTGGCCGAGAGGTCAATCCCGTGCGCTACACTCCGCTCGCGCTGGCGCATCGCTTGGGCGACCCGACTCATCCGGCGCGGGCGTTCGTCCGCCAGGTGCTGGACGGCCCCAAGCGGTGGATTGCCGGCCAGGCATCCGCCGTTGCACCGATCGCGGCAGCATCCGGCATCAGAGGCGATGACTTCGCAGGAGCCACTGGATGAGCGCCGGGGGCAGGGAGACATCGAGACCCGTCGCGATCCGACGCATGATCGAGATGGGTCGCCTGCGCGAACAGCCGTCCACGCCCGAGCAGGTGGCCGCCATGTGGCGGAAGGCGGCGGGCAAGGCCACCACGAAGTGGCTTTCGCAGGCGCCGCCGCGCTGGGCCACGAGTCCCTCACGGATCTGGTGCCCGACTCGATGGAGGTGCGCAGCCTTCGGAAGGGATCGATGTACGATCCAGTGATCGCAGGTCTCGAGGAGCGTAACCACGCGCTCGCATGGATGCGTCGGACCCTCCCCTGCATCCGGGCCGCGCTGGTCGCCACCGACCCGGGTCCGGCGCGGCTTCTGGCGGGATATCCCTAGCGGCCCTACACCAACTCGAGCCCCGGCACGTCCTCGAAGTCGTCGCGGTTGAGGGTCCAGAGCCGGGCCCTCCACGCCAGAGCGGTGGCGGCGATGGCCAGGTCGACTTCCCTGCCCCGCGCCCGCGGAAACTCCCGATAGAGCGCCGCCGCGAGCGACGCCTCGTCGGACCCGAAGGGAAGCGCATCGGCCGACGGTAGAAGCGCCTCCTGGGCCGAGAGCTCCTCCGGGATGCGGGGACTCCGGAGCCACTCATAGAGGACCAGGGCGGGGACGGCGATGCGCTCGCGACGTCCGATCGCCTCGCGAAGCTCGCCCCGAAGCGAGCATCCGGTCACGCTTCTCGATGGTCATCGCTCCGGCCTGGTCGCCGTACAGGCGGATGGCCTCCCGGACCACCCGGCTCTTGGGCATGCCGCGACGAGCGCCGGCCTACCCGTTCTCCGGCGCCGGCGGAGCTGCCGGGGGCTTCATTGGATGGCCGAAGCGCTGGCGCGGCACGTCAGGCTGCGCGCGGACCCACACCCGGTGGTCATAGTACGCGACGATGCGGGCGCGTACGGAATTCCGCGTGTCCCCCGCCGCCACCTCGAACTGCGCATACCGCTGCGGGTCGTTCGACACCGTGAACCACCACCATGAACCTCTGGACGGATCCCCTCGCACCTCGGGGGTGCACTCGTACGTGCGACCACCCTCCTCGAACGTGAACGCCCCGAGCCTCGCCATCAAGCCTCGGCCTCAGGCGCGTTCTCGGTGGGGGCGCCTGCACCTTGCTGCTCTGTCCGGTCCAGGGTCTCCTGCCGCTTCTTCTCCGCCTTCTCTTCGTTCTTCTTCTGCTTCTTGATCTCCCGCTGTCGCTTCTCGAAGCCGTAGTTCACTCGTTTCCCCATGCCACCTCCGGGTGATCGGGAAGGAAGCCCGAGAGGGTCCGCGTACCTGCGCACGTACGGCCCTGTCGGTCGAACAACCTCATGAAGGTACCGCAATCTGGTGGCGGACGCGCTCCCCGCAGCGTGACCGGGGGCCGGGCTACGGTGGTGGCGCGGTAGTGGCGCGGAGCACGAGCGCGCCCAACTCCGCGCCCAGGTGACGGGCGATGACCGGGCACTTGACCTTCAGGAGGAAGAAGACGGGCCCGGCGACGTCCGAGAGCCCCTCGAAGTTCCCCTGCCCCTTGGCCAGGACGAGGTCGGCGCGGCGGAACCGGTCGCGGAACGCGGGATCGGCATGGCCCAGGAGCGTCCCGGGGCTCCGGACCCCGCTGCTCACCACCTCCGCCACCTGGTCCATCCCCACGTAGGCGGCGTCCTCCAGGGTGGCATCGTTGAGGATGGGGCCGCCCCGGACCGCGAAGGCGACCCTGGCTCCGCCCGCGGCCATCCGCTCCACCAGGAGTCGGTCGAAGACGATCTCCCCGGCGTTGTCGCCGATGTAGAGGATGTCCCGGGCCTGGGCCACGCCGCGCCGGAAGGCGGGGAGATCCGAGCCCGTCAGCTCCGCCGCCCAGCCCTCCTCCAGGGCACCGTCCAGGTCGAAGTCCGGGTTGGCGCCGAAGTCGATGACGTTCCCCACGGCGGCCAGCTTGACGGCGGTGAGGAGCGGGTCGGAGGACTCCTCCACCCTCCGTCGCAACCCGGACAGGAGCGACAGGGCGTGGTCGTTGGACGTGCGCTTCACGGAGGCGTAGGGGTCGGTGCACCCCGACAGCTCCCGGACGAGGCGGTGGGTCTCCATCCCCACCTCGATGGGCATGGTCCCCGGAGCGAGGTCGGCGATGAGCGAAGACACGCCCTGGAGCACCCTGAGCTGGGTGGCCTCGTCCCCCGTCGCCATGCGCGCCGCGTCCAGCGCCTGGCGGAGGAAGCAGGGGTAGCAATCCAGGTGGGCCTTCATTCCCGACTCCTCGTCCGCTGGACGTCCCGTTCCCGTGCCCCTGCGCAGGAATGCCTCCGAAGATACCAGGAGCGGTCCGGGATCAGGAGCGAGCGCAGGACCACGACGAGGGGAGGCGGCGGGCCCCGCCACTTCCCTTGCTGGTGTGACCCTGCGGGCCTAGCGTGACGCCCAGGGCGCCGCGCAGCCGGATGCTCCGGCCCGTCGCGTGCGCCTCCCCCCTGCGGAGCGCGAGCCCATGGTCGAAGGACGGTACGTCCTCGACGCGGAGGTGTGCAGGCAGATCAACCGCGAGGATCTGGGTCCCCGGATGATCGGGGACCACCTGACCTACCTGGACAACGAATCGCACTCCGACGTGCTCGTGGTCCATGTCCACGGCTTCGGAGGGGACCAGGAGGTCTTCCGGGAGATCCTGGAGAGCTCACCGTACAGGGGGGTCGCCGTCACCCTCTATGGGTTCGAGCCCATCCGCGAGAGGCGCCCGGCCGTTTCGATGGAGACCCACTGCACGGTTCTCCGGGCGTACCTGGGCCACATCGTCGAGGCCGTGGCCCCCAGGGTCACGATCCTGGTGGGGTTCTCGTCGGGTGCAGATCTCGGGTTCCGACTTCTCACGGGTTGGCCGTCGGGCCGACCCATCCCCGTCGACGGCTACCTGAGCATCAGCTGCAACCTGAGCCTGGGCACCTGTTTCCTGTCCCGCGTGCTGGCCGGCCAGACATCCCCGGGAGCGTCGGAGATCCTCCCCGGCCTCCTGACCAGCGCGGGCCGCGCCGCAGACCTGGGCGAGTGGCTGAACACCCACGAATACCTGGTGCGGATGCTCCGGAAGTTCCAGTCGGACCTGCACGTCCTCCGTCGCCACGGACAGGACGTCATCAGCCCGTTCGAGGGCGACGGTGACCCGTTCCCGCAGTGGTTCCGCGAGACCTCCGGGAAGGTGCGCTCGCTACGCTGCGTCTTCGCGGACATCGAGCTGGAGCGCACCCCGGTGAAGCGCCTCCTGCTGGCCCACCGGGATTCGGGTGTTCTCGGGGAGCGTTGCCGCGAGGACTCGATCCGGATCGAGCCGGGCGCGGACCACTTCGACCTGATGTCCCCGGGAATCGTGAACCGACACCTGGGGAAGCTGATCGAGTCGCTGTGACCTCCGGGACGCTCGCTCCCCGTCGCGCCGGGCGCGCCTCGCCCGACCCGGGGTCGGGCCCGTGCGGCTCACCTGGCCTTTCCGTGGGCGGACCACGACATTTCCTCGGATCCTCCCGATCCGCGAGACGGACCCGAGGTCCCCCATGCGCGCGTCCACGCCTTCGGGCTTCATGCTCATCGAGATGCTCATCGTCGTGGTCGTCCTGGGCATCCTGGCGGCGGTTGCGATGCCGAAGCTGGCGACACTCCCCGGCGTCGTGACGTGCACCAACTGACGAGGAGGGCCGGGCTGACCCTCATCGAGCTCCTCGCCGTCGTCACCTTGCTGGGGGTCCTGGCGACGCTGGCGATGTCCCGGCTCGGAGGAGCCCGCGAGCGCGCGGAGACCGCGGTGGTGGCGGCAGATCTCCGGAACCTCACGATCCACCAGGAGTCGCACCGTACGCGCACCGGATCCTATGCCCGATCGCTCACCGAGCTCCCCGATCTGGCCGTGAGCGGGGGCGTCATCGTCACCATCACGCTGGCGGACGGAGGGAAAGGATGGGCCGCCGTGGCTCGCCACGTGCGGATGCCGCGCAGGGGCTGTGGCATCTTCTTCGGGGACGCCTCGGCGGGACGCGCGGGCCCCGCCACCGTCGCGGGCCTGGTCACCTGCGGCGACCTGCCGCAGGACGCGCCCGCGCCCGAGGACCCGGACGAGGGCCTCCCCGGGGGCGAGGCGCCCAAGGTCATCCAGGAGCCCGGCGCCGGCGCTCCTCCTCCGCAACGCTAGCGGGCGGGCCGCGATCTTCGAGGACGCCTTCGCCGTCCACCTCGAGCCCATCGCTGCCGTGCTCCAGGCAGTGGTTCGACGGCATGACCGCGAACGGAACCCCGGGAGCCACCTCCGCGGGCGTCCGGACGGCGCCGCCGAAGCGACCCCCCTCGGACACGAACGCCCGCGCCCCCAGGGCCTTCGTCCTTCCTGGCCCTCCTGCCCATCGCCGGACTATACTTGCGCGACGCGACCCTCCCGCACCGCCCGGCCTCGCCGCCGGGACGGGATCCGTTTCGCCGGCGCGAGGGCCCATGGACGACGTCCTTCACGGAGACCTCCGGCTTGCCGGGGACGTCCGGTATTTCCTCTACGTCGGCGAGCTCAAGAGCCTCTGCCTCTGCCGGCTCATGGAGGAGACGCTGAGCCGGGAGGAAGGCGTCCCCACGCGGTGCGTGGCCGTCATCCCCGACGTCGTGGACGGCGCGCTGGGCGACAACGTCCTGGTCCTCAACCCCCAGGCCCGGCGCGAGGCCCGGTCGGCGGGGCGTCGCGTCTGCCGGCGGGTTCCGCCCCGTGACTTCGCGGCCATGGTCTCGTCCAGCGCCGCGGTGGCGGGGGTGGTGGACGCCCTTCTCTCGCGACAGGGGACCCTCTGGCTCTACGCGTTCGAGAGCGTGCCGGAGCTCACCCTCGCCGGCGACCCGCGGCTGCGGCTCCTGGGGCCCGACCCCGGGATCGCGCGCCAGTGGAACGACAAGACCTACCACTTCCGCCGCCTCCAGGGGCACGTTCCGCTTCCGGAGCACGTGTGCTGCCTGGGGCGCGAGGGACTCCAGGACGCGCTCGCGGGGCTCTGGGGCCGCTGGCTCGACGGCGCCTTCGTCACCCGGCCCTTCGGGGCGGCCGGAGCCAACTCCTTCTTCGCCCACGGCCCCGAGGACGTGGAGGCGCAGGCCCCGGACGACTTCGGGCCGTGGAGGGCCTCGCGCTACCTGGCCCACCTGTGGGATCCCACGGTGCTCGCCGTGGTGGCGAGCCCGGACGAGGTGGTGATCCTGGGGCTCGCCGATCAGCGCATCGAGGGGGGGACGGCCTTCCGGGGCTCCTGCGC
>JBFYZE010000127.1:0-3094 GCA_041309665.1 Gemmatimonadales bacterium
GGCTGCCGGACCGCTCCTCGATGAGCTTGGCGATCTCGTAGCCGTGGCGGTCCTCGTTCTCCAGGAGGGAGAGGATGAGGAGCTCGGCGCTCCCCTTCTTGAGGGTGGGGGTGAACACGGATCCTCCATCGGTTGGAGTGCGATCTGTTTTACTGGAGTATATGACGCCGAAGGAGGGAGAGAGGTTTCAGGGGACCGTCGGCTCGCCTGCTCGATCAGGTGGACCGGTCTCGTCGAGGGGCATGACCTCCACCCGGACCCGGCGCAGGAGAGCGTCCAGGGCCGCCTCTCCCCCGCGGCTGGGTTCCGCCCGGCATGCCCGCCCGGACCCCAGGCGCCGGGGTGCATCGGTCTTGCCCTATCGTTGACCCGGTTCCCATCTTCTCTCCAGGGCTGACAGGGCTGGGAGGGGCAGTCTCCTGCTTCCGGGGCCCTACCCATGGCGTCCTCCGAGAACACCCGGGAACGGCTGACGGCCGCGCTGGCCGGCCGGTACCACATCGAGCGCCGGCTGGGGGCCGGTGGCATGGCCACCGTGTACCTGGCCACCGACCTCAAGCACCGCCGCCAAGTGGCGCTCAAGGTTCTGCACCCCGAGTTGGCGGCCACCGTGGGACACGAGCGGTTCCTGCGGGAAATCGAGATCGTGGCCGGCCTCACCCATCCCCACATTCTCACCCTGTTCGATTCGGGGGAAGCAGACGGCCTCCTCTTCTTCGTTATGCCCTACGTGGCGGGGGAGACGCTGCAGGCCCGGCTTCAGCGGGAGGGGCCGCTTCCGGTGGAGGATGCGCTGCGCATCGCCCGGGAGATCGCCGATGCCCTGGCCTATGCTCACGAGAAGGGGGTGATCCACCGGGACATCAAGCCCTCCAACATCCTTCTCGAGGCGGGCCATGCGGTCATCTCCGACTTCGGGGTGGCCCGGGCCGTGGGGCTGGCGGGCGAGACCGACGCCACGGTGACGGGGATGGCCGTGGGAACGCCGAGGTACATGAGCCCGGAGCAGGCCACGGCCGGCGAGGTGGATGCCCGCTCGGACGTCTACGCCCTGGGCTGCGTCCTGTGGGAGATGCTGGCCGGCGACGCGCCCTTCGACGGCCCGACGCCCCAGGCAATCCTGACCCAGAAGCTCTCGGACACGACCCCCAGTCTCCGGGAGCGACGCCGAACCGTGCCGCCTGAAGTGGTGGGAGTCATCGAGCGGGCGATGGCGCCCCTGGCCGCGGACCGTTTCGGCTCCGCACGGGAGCTCGAGCGCGCCCTGGCGCATCCGGAGGCGGCTGAAAGGGCCCGGCCCCGGCAGCGCCGACGCGCCCGCCTCCTGAGGCTCGCCGGGTTCCCAGCCGTCGCCTTGGGCGTCGTCATGGCATGGTGGCTGCTCGGCCGGGGAACGCCCCTGGAGGCGGCGGCCCCCTACGGGGTGGCGGTTCTCCCGCCCGAGAACCTCACCGGCGAGGAAGAGCACTTCGTCTACGGACAGCACCAGGCGCTGATCGATCACCTGTCCTGCATAGGCGGGTTCCGGGTGATCTCCCGCCCGTCCACCCTACGGTTTCAAAACACCGCGCTGACGGTGCCGGAGATCGCCGATTCCCTCGGGGTCCGGGCGCTGGTGACCTCCTCCGTTGAACGCCAGGGAGATACGGTGGCTCTCCGCATCCAGCTGATCCAGGCGGCCCCGGAGGAGCGGATACTCTGGACGCACTCCTTCCGGGAGGGCATCGCCGGCCTGAACACGATGTACTTGGAGGCGGCCCGCGCCATCGCCGCGAGCGCCGACGTTGGCCTCACCCCGGACGAGGAGACCCGCCTCGGGGGCGCAAGGCCCATCGATCCTGCCATTTACGAGGCGTATCTGAAGGGGATGCACCTGGTGTCCAAGGACACACCGGAGGACATCGCCCAGGGACTCCGGTACCTCCACGAGGCGACGAACCGGAACCCGGCCGATGCCATGGCCTGGGCGGGTCTTGCCCTCGGCTACGTGGCGTCGGAGCACGGTCCGCTTCCCACGCCTGAGGGAGCGATGCGTGCTCGTGCCGCGGCGGAACGGGCCCTGCGTCTCGATCCGAACCTCGCCGAGGCCTGGTCGGCCATGGCCGACGTGCGGTTCTTCTGGGACTGGGACTGGGAGGGCGCTGAGCAAGCGTTCAAGAGAGCGAACGAGCTGAACCCCAGCATCGCCTACAACCACTTCCAGTACGCATGGCTCCTGCTGGTCCTTGACCGCTATGAAGAGGCGGTTGTGGAGCACGAGCTCGCGAAGGAGCTGGATCCGTTCACACCCTGGCAGTCCGCGCTGCTGGGATGGTGCTACCTGTACGGTGGTGAGATCGAGAAGGCGAAGGCGGAGGCCCTGAGAACGCTCGAGCTCAATCCCGACGAGCCCTGGGGGCTCTTCGTGCTGGGGGCCGCCCAATTGATGGAGGGACGGGTGGAGGAGGCCATTGCCACTCACGAGCAGATGGGGCAAGTGTATCCCTTCTTCCGCTGGCTGACCGGAGCCACCTATGCCCGGGCAGGACGACCGGAGGATGCGCGGCGGATAGCGGCGGAGATCGAGGCGGGGGAGATGACGGCGCTGGACGCCTACGGGCTCGCGGTTCTCTACGGAGCGCTGGGCGACGTGGAGGCCACGTACCGGTGGCTTACCCTCGAGCCCGCCCACTGCTGGCGTCCGGCCGCACCCATCGATCCCATCGTCGGCATTCCCCGCGAGGTCCTGGCCGACCCTCGCTTCGACGACTTCATGGCGCGCCTGAACCTGCCCTGGTGGGAGGGGTGAGGGGGTGCCGGGCTTCCAAGCCCCCCTACCTCCCCGGATGCCCATACTCCGGTGAGTCGATCTCCCGGATCCGCTCCACGTACTCCTGGTCGCCGATCTGGTTGGCCCAGGCACCGGCCGCCCGGGCGCCCAGGTAACCCGCCAGGAAGATCCCCAGCACGGCCGCCGCCATGCCCAGCGCCGGCACCCGGCGGCGCCCCAGGGTGCGCACATCGAGCGCTCCGGCCACGGGGCAGGCGGCCACGCAGTCCATGCACCCCACGCACTCGGGGCTCATCACCGACCCGGCCGCCGACACCTTCAGGC
>JBFYZE010000128.1:0-12895 GCA_041309665.1 Gemmatimonadales bacterium
CCTGCACGCGCGCGACGGCCTCCTTCGAACCCTGGACCCGGGATGCCAGCGCCCACCCCCAGAGCTGATATCGGTCGCTCCCGAACCTGTGCCGGAAGTCCACCCCGGCGGCCAGAGAGGCCGACGGAAGTCCCAGGGTCTCCGCCTCACCGCCGTTGCGCACCACGCCGGTCCCGATGAATCCCACCGCCGAGCGTCCGCGCCGGAGGTCCCGCACCACCCGTACGACCGAATACTCGGCCCGCGGCTCCACCAGCGCGCCGGCCGCGCCCGGCTCTTCTGCGATGGTGCGAGCCGTCTCACGGGCGGTGGAGGCGCTGAGCAGGCCCAGGGACCACCCCGAGGCCGTCCGGCCGGAGAGCTTGGCCGCGCCCAGGATCGTGGTCTGCTCCGACGGCGACGCGAACCGGGGATCGCCGGGCTCGTAGCCCTGCGGCTGCCGGCCCACCCGCCGCGAGTAGAACAGCGTCTCCAGGTCGTCCTCCCCGTCGGCCAGCGAGAGCTGGAAGTCGAAGAGGTCGGAGGCCTCCTGGAAGAAGGGGCGCCGCTCGGGATAGAAGGACTCGAATGCCGTGAGGTTGACGCGGGCGGGGTCGGCCTCCACCTGGCCGAAGTCCGGGTTCACGGTCAGGTCCAGCGTGAAGTTGCTCGCCAGGGCGTACTTGAGGTCGGCGCCGCCCCCCAGGTCGGACTCGCGGGCCTCGGGATCCCCGGGAACCACCCCCTCCCGGAGGCGGCTCATCCCGTAGGGAAGGACCTCCAGGCGGACCGGCCGCTCCACCCCGACCAGGCCGTGGAGGTCGCCGAACCGGGAGACCATGGCCCCATCCTCCGGCCGCAGCGGCGCCCAGAGGGAAGACTCGTCCAGCCGGGCGATGTCCCGGTGGAACTGGATCCCCCACGTCTGGACCGGCGCGCCACCGAACCGGAGCTGAGAGAGCGGGATGCGCAGCTCGGCGGTCCACCCCCCCTCATCCACGCTCGTGGAAACCTCCCACACTGGGTCCCAGCGCGGATCCTCCGACGTGTCGTCGAAGCGCCGGAGGTCGGTCTTCACGCCCCGGGGGTTCACGGTGAACTGGAAGGCGCTCCTGCGGTCGAGGTAGCTGTCCACCAGCACGCCGACCCGGTCGGAGTGGTGGTCCTCGTCGCGGCGCGTGAGCTCCGACACGATGCTGTCGGGAGCCGAGTCGTAGGCGCGGATCCCGACGAAGAGGGCGTCGGCGCCGAGGAGCACGCGGGCCTCCGTTCTCTGCGAGGCCGGGGCTCCGGGCTCCGGGCGGAACTGGGTGAAGTCCCGGGCCACGGGCGCGTCCGCCCAGGCACGGTCGTCGAGCACGCCGTCGATGCGGGGCTCGCCACTGCTCATGCGGACCGCAGCCAGGCGCCGAGAGGGATCGGCGCCCTGGGGCGCTTGTCCCGTCGCAGGCGCGACCGGCGCGAGGAGACCGAGCGCGAGGGCGGCGAAGCAGGGGACCCACGTGGACCGGATCGGGTGTCCGGTCTGGGCCGGGAGTGTGGACCGACGGGAGCGGGCGGCGAAACCACTCATGGCATCCTCCGGGAGCGTGGGGCGGCTCTGTGCCGCCCACGCACGCTACCCGGTCAGGCAGCTTCGCCGGAGTGCTCGGGGACGAGCGGGACAGCGACGGGACGAGGGGGACGGCCCCCGCACCGCCCCACTCGAGGACTCACCGAAGCCGAGCGCCGAGCCTCAGGCCCCGTGGTGGCAGCGGCACCCCGGGCCGCAGCCGCCGAACGACGGCGCAGGTCCCGAATCCGCTCCCGCGCCGGGGCCGGCGCCGTGCCCCACCGACGCCATGCTCATGAGGCGCTCCACGGGGGCGTCTGCAGGGGTGTCCCCCGCGCTGATCCCTGCGGCGGCGGCCACTTCGCCCCACGTCTCCAGCCGCTCGCTCATGGCGTGGCGGACCTCCACGGTGCGCCCGTTGGCGGCGCAGCGGTACTCGTAGTACGGCACGGCTACCTCCTCTGCACGGGCTCGAGGCGGACGATGGGGGTCGGTTCCCCGCGGCTGTCCTCGATGGCCACGTAGATGTACCCGTCGGGCCCCTGCCGCACGTCGCGCACCCGTCCCCTCCTCTGGAAGAGCTGCTCCGCGTTCATCACGCGCCGGCCCTCCAGGGTGAGGCGCACCACCTGCTGGCCCGCAAGCCCGCCGGAGAAGATGTTGCCCCGCCATGCGGGGAACTCGTCCCCGGTGTAGACCATGAGCCCGGACGCGGCGATGGAGGGGATCCACACGTGCGCCGGGTTCTCCATCCCCTCGGCCATGGTGGCCTCGTGGATGGCCGATCCGGTGCGGTAGTTCACGCCGAAGCCCACCACCGGCCACCCGTAGTTCTTCCCCGCCTGGAGCAGGTTCAGCTCGTCGCCGCCCTGGGGGCCGTGCTCGGTGTACCACACGTCCCCGGTGGCGGGATCGATGGCCAGCCCCTGCCCGTTCCGGTGCCCGTAGGTCCAGGTCTCGGGGAGAGCCCCGGCGCGGCCCACGAACGGGTTGTCGGCGGGCACGCGCCCGTCGTCGTGGAGGCGGCTGGTGGTGCCGAAGTGGTTGGAGAGGTCCTGGGCGGGGTGGGCTTCCAGGTTCCCCGTGGGCGGCACCTGCCGGTCACCCAGCGTGATGTGGAGGTACCCCTTCCCGTCGAAGGCCAGGCGCGAGCCGTAGTGGCCGCGGCCCTCGGACCAGAGCTCGGCGACGAAGATGTCCTCGACGCCGGTGAGCCGGTCGTTCTCGAAGCGGCCCCGAGCCACCGCCGTCGTGCCCCTCGTGCCGTCCTCGCTGGGCTTGGAGTAGCTGAAGTAGAGGAGCCGGTTCGCGGCGAAGTCGGGGTGGAGCGCCAGGTCCATGAGCCCTCCCTGGCCCGCCGCCCGGATGGCCGGGAGCCCCGGGACCGGCTCGGGGAGGAGCGTGCCGGCGCGGACGATGCGCAGGCGCCCAGGGCGCTCCGCCACCAGCATGTCGCCGCCGGGGAGGAAGGCCAGCGACCAGGGGTTCACCAGCCCCTCGACCACCGTGACGACGCGGAAGTCGTGAAGGGCGGAGCGGTGGATCTCTTCCGGGGTCTGGGCGCAGGCGGGCGCGGCGAGGGCCGCGGCCGCGGCCAGACCGGGCACGAGCGTGCGGAGCGGGAAGGTCGAAGGACGGGGCATGGCGTGCTCCGGGAGGGGAGTTGGGCGCCTCCGCGGCCCGGAGGGCGGCGGTTGCGGGAGGGAAATCAAATAACACAGGAGGCGTCGCGGATAAAGGGGGGAGGGTCCGTGCTTGGGCGCGCCGCCACCATGCCATTGAAACCCTTTCGCCCTTCCTCCTATCCAACCTCCTGTGGTTCGGTGGGGGGCGACACGACGACGGGAGGGTGGGATGGCACGGATGGGGGGGATGGGGATGGTGGTGCTCGGCGTGGCGCTCCTCGCACCGTCCGCGTTGCGGGCGCAGCCTTCGGCACGGCCGGACGCGCCGCCCCGGCGCGCCGCCGCGATGGCCGGTCGCGCCGCGGAGCGGATGGTCATCGACGGCGTCGCCGCCGAACCCTCCTGGAGCACGGCACCGGCGATCTCGGGGTTCCGCCAGTTCGATCCCGTTCCCGACGCGGAGCCCTCGCAGGCGACCGAGTTCCGGGTGCTCTACGACGAAGGGAGCCTCTACCTGTTCGTGCGCGCGTTCGACTCCAGCCCCGACAGCATCATGCGGGCGCTCTCCCGCAGGGACGTCCGCGGTCCCTCGGACCAGATCGGCGTCTTCATCGACTCCTACAACGACCGGCGCACGGGCTTCGCGTTCTACGTGAACCCCGACGGGGTGAAGCGGGACTTCTCGGTCTACGACGACAACTTCCACGACAACTCGTGGCACGGCGTGTGGGACGTGGCCACCACCGTGGACTCGCTGGGTTGGACGGCGGAGTTCCGCATCCCCCTCTCCCAGCTCCGCTACGCCGACTCCCAGAGCCACACGTTCGGCTTCGGCGTGCGCCGTGAGCTGGAGCGGTTGAACGAGCGTTCGAGCTGGCCCCTCTTCAGCCGCACGGTGTCGGGGTTCATGTCCCAGCTCGGCGAGCTGGACGGACTCGCCGGGCTCGACGGGTCGCGCAGGGTGGAGATGACCCCCTACGCGGTCACCAAGTCCATCACCCGGGCCCAGACGGCAGGCGGATGGGAGACCGTCCCCCAGGCATCGGCGGGAGGCGATCTGAAGATCGGCCTCACGCCCAACATGACGCTGGACGCCACCGTGAACCCGGACTTCGGACAGGTGGAGGCCGATCCCGCAGTGCTGAACCTCACGGCCTTCGAGACCTTCGTGAGCGAGCGCCGCCCCTTCTTCGTCGAAGGCACCGGGCTCTACGGCTTCAGCCTCAACTGCTACATCGTGGTGGATTGCAGCACCAACGAGGGACTCTTCTACTCCCGGCGCATCGGCCGCAGTCCCGCCCTGCGCCGCTCCGGCGACGTCACCACGCCCGAGGCGACCCCCATCGCGAGCGCGGCGAAGCTCACCGGGCGCAGCTCCGGCGGCTTCTCCTACGGGGTGCTGGACGCGGTGACCCGTCGGGTGTCGGGTGCCGGCGGCTACACCGCCGAACCCCTCACCAACTACGCCGTGCTGCGGGCGCAACAGGATCTGAAGGGCGGCGACGCCGTGGTGAGCTGGATCGCCACCGCGGTGAACCGGGACCTGGACGCGGCCACCGCGCCCTTCATGCACGAGAGCGCGTACGTCACCGGCGCCAGCTTCCGGAGCCGCTTCGGGGACCGGAAGTACGAGGTCAACGGGTCGCTGGCCGCCTCGCGGGTGGCGGGGCACGAGGCCACCCTCGAGCGCACCCAGCGCAGCTCGGTCCACTACTTCCAGCAGCCCGGAGACGATCCGGCCGTGGATCCGGGGCGCACCTCACTGTCGGGCTACGCCGCCCAGATCAAGGTGGGGAAGTACGCCGGCGGCTTCACCCGCTTCGAGAGCAGCCTGGTGCGCCAGTCGCCCGGCTTCGAGGTGAACGACCTGGGGTACCTGCGCCGCGCCGACATCCTGGACTGGAGCACCTGGGCGTCGTTGAACTTCCAGACGCCCACGCGGCTCTACCGCTGGCTCTCCTTCAACGGGAACCACTGGCAGCACTGGAACACGTCGGGTGTGGCGCTGGAGAACGCATGGAACTTCAACGGGCACATCGGGCTCCACAGCAACTGGAACTTCCACGCCGGGGGGACCATCGGCGGGCTCGGGGAGGTCTACTCCGACCGCTCCACCCGCGGAGGTCCCCCGCTCCGGCAGTCCCGGTTGATCGCGCCCTGGTTCGGCGTCAACGGCGACAGCCGGCGCATGGTGGTCCCGGGGATGTGGGTGAACCTGTCGCGGCGGGACGAGGGGCGCACGGCCACCTACTCGCTGAGCCCGAACCTCTCCGTCCAGGCGTCCACGCGCTTCCGCGTGTCGCTCGGCACCGGGTACTCCCGCGCGAAGAACAACACCCAATGGTACGGAAACTTCACCGACGACGCCGGCACGACCCGGCACACGTTCGCGCGTCTGAACCAGCGCACCGTGTCCATGAACGTGCGCGTCAACTACACCGCCTCGCCGGACCTGACGTTCGAGTTCTACGGCGAGCCCTTCACCAGCTCCGGGACGTACACCGACATCCGGCAGGTGAGCGCCACCCCTGACGCTGCCGACTACGCCGACCGCTTCGTGCCGTTCACACCTCCGGGCACCCCGACGAACACCTTCTCCTACCGGCAACTCCGCACCAACGCGGTGCTCCGGTGGGAGTACCGCCCCGGCTCCACCCTCTTCCTGGTCTGGGCCCACGGCCGCCAGAGCTCGACGGTCAACGAGCCGAGGCAGGCCTGGAACGACGACTTCGCGGATCTGTTCGGGTTGCACCCCGACAACACCTTCCTCGTGAAGGTGTCGTACTGGCTGAACAGGTGACCGAGCACCGGCACCACGCACCAGCAGAGCAGGAGCCGGCGGCAGGCGGCCTCGCGCGACCAGCGGGCCAGCACTGGCTCCTGGGGGCGCCGTGCGCGAGATGCTGGCCTCGGACACCCTCGACCGGTACCGCAGCAACGCCGCGGCGATGGACAACCGAGCCGCGTTCGAGATCCCCGACATGATCGAGGGAATACTGAGCCGCGAGGCGCGCGGCCGGTAGCTGGCGAGTCGGCATCCGCGCCCAAGGGTTCGCGCATGCCACGGAACGGCACGCAAATGGGCAGTGGAGGCACGGTCTGCCGTCCGAACCCGACGCGTTACGCCCTCGAGGCTCACCCGAAGCGGGATGGAAGCCTGGCGGGGAGAGACTCCCTGGCGAGCGGGGCTCTCATGCCCCGCCATCATGAACGACCACGAACGTCCTCACCGGAGAACCGACCATGACCTGCCCCTCCCGCACCTGGCTCATGATCCTGCTGACACTCCTCACGCCTGGGCTCGCCTCCGCGCAGTCCGGGCCCATGGCCTCGACGCCCGAGCCCGGACCCGGCGACGCCGTCGCCCTCGCGGCTCGCGCCGTCCGCCTCGAAACCGACCGCTCCTCCTGGCGCGAAGCTGCGCGCCTCTACCGCCGCGCGGCCTCCTTCCGCGATGTCGGTGACCAGCAGGCCATCGCCGACCGGCGCCGGGCCGGCCACCTGGAGTACTACTCCGGTGCCTGGGAGGCCGCCCTGGCCGACTTCCGCGCCGCATCGGCCATAGCCCACGAGACGGGTCGTCTGTTCGAGGCCGCCGAGGACTACATCAACGCCGCGTGGGTCGCGGTGCGCATGGGTGACGGCGCGCAGGCGAGGCTCCTCATGACGAGCGCGCACAAGCTCACCCACTCGCCCCTCCTGACCCAGGAGCAGCGCCGGAGCGTGCTGCTGCGCCTGGGCCCGGACCTGGTCGCGACGCGGGACCGGTAGGGCGAGGCAGTGGCTCCGGGGGTCGCGCGATTCCTGTGCACGTCCATCGCGACCCAGAGCATCGATGAAGACATGGGGCTGGCCCGCCTCTCGGCTGCGACCCGCTACGTCGCATGTGGCTCTTGCGTGAACCCTGGTCGGCTCGCGCCAACCCACGCTATCCCGAGCTGGCTGGGCCAGCCCCTTCGTATCCTCTAGGCCTGCGGCAGGAGCTCACGTACGAGGCGGTCCGCCTCCCCTGGCTCTGCCGCGTGACCGAACAGGAACCCCTGCGCGTAGCGGCAGGGGAGCTCACGCAGGTACGCCAGCTGCCCGGGCGTCTCCACGCCCTCGGCGACGACCGACATCCCCAGGGTCTCCGCCAGCCTCGCGATGGCCCGGACCACCTCCAGGCTCTCGTTGCTGTCCATCATGCGGGCCACGAACGAGCGGTCGATCTTCAACCCGTCGATGGGGAGTTGGCACAGGTAGGCGAGGGACGAGTAGCCGGTGCCGAAGTCGTCCACGTGGACCCCGACGAAAGCCTCCTTCAAGCGGGTCAGCGCCCGGCTGACATCCTCGAGGTTCGTCATGAGGGCCGTCTCCGTGATCTCGAGGTGCAGGGCTTGGGGCCTGAGCCCGTGTTGCGCCACGGCCTCCACGATCTCGTCCGCGAGGCCGGGGCTCACGAACTGGCGTGGGGACACGTTCACGTTCATGAACAGGGACGTGCCGTCCCCCAGAGCCCTCGTCCACTCCCCCAGCTTACCCGCCGCCTCGCGGATGACCCAACGTCCGAGGGCGAGGATGTCTCCCGTCTCCTCGGCCACCGAGATGAACTCGTCCGGGCCCACGAACCCCCGGACCGGATCGCTCCACCGGACGAGCGCTTCCATCCCTGCGAGGCGCCCCGTGCTGATCTCGATGATGGGTTGATAGTGCAGCGTCATCTCGTGGTTCTCGATGGCCCAGCGCAGGCGGGACTCGAGCTGCAGCCGCGCCATCGCGCGCGCATGGATCACCACGTCGTGGATCTGGTGCGAGCCCGGGCCCTGCTCCTTGGCCCGCAGGAGCGCGGCACGCGCCTCCTCCAGTAGAGACGCGACGCTGCCGCCCGCCAGGCTCAGGGCGATCCCCATGCACGTCCTCAGCCGGATGCTCTCGCCATCGACCTTGAACGGACGCCTGAACGCCGTCTCGATGCGATGCACGACCCGCGTCGGGTCGCTGGTGTCCTTCATGTCGTCCAGCAACAGGACGAACTCGTCGCCCCCGAAACGGGCCACCGTGTCCCCACCGCGCACGCAGCTTTCCAGGCGGCGAGCGACCTCGTGCAGGATCGCATCACCCACGTCGTAGCCCAGGGCGGCATTCACCTTGCCGAACCCGTCCAGATCCAGGTGGAGGACGGCGTAGAGGTACTGGGTCGTGCGCCCCGCCTTCCTGTTCTCCCGCTCGGCGCGCCGCGCCGTGATGTTCAGGCGCTCGTAGAAGAGCGTGCGGTTGGCGAGATCGGTGACCGAGTCCCGGAGCGCGTCGCGCAGGAGCCCGGCTTCCGTCCTCTTCCGGTCGAGGCGGAAGTGGATCCGGCGTTCGGCCAGCGCGAGCCGCACGGGAAGGTTGGCGCTGTTGACCGGCTTGACCAGATAGTCGTCGGCGCCGGCGTCCAGGGCGTTTCCCAGGTCCTCCAGCCGTTCGGCGCCCGTGATGAACAGCACCACCATCTCGTCGGCGCGCGGCAGCTTCCTCAGCTTCCTGCACAGGGCCGCGCCGTCCATGCCCGGGAGCCACATGTCGAGGATGGCGAGGGAGAAGTGCTCGCGCTGCGCCGCTTCCCACGCCGATTCCGCGTCCGCGCAGGCCTCCACGTCATGGCCCCGCGAGCGCAGCACGGTCTCGAGGAAGAGCCGCGTGGAAGGCTCGTCTTCCACCAGCAGAGTGCGGTACAACGGGGCATTCATGGAGCGACCCTCTGAACTCCTGCTGGGGGGCAGGCAATACAGAATTCTCCTTCGGCAGCATTTGCGCAACCTCCGTGGCCTACGAGCCACGGCAGACATGATGCGAGCGTCGTAACATTCCTCGGCAGGAACCCGTCATGAGGAGGGTGATGCCATGCCGACCCGCAGGAGCCGACCCATGCGACGCACCTCCTTCCGCCCAGCCCTGGCGTTCTCGCTGGCCCTGAGAGGCCTCGTCCGGGACCGCGGAGCCTCCCTGGTCGCCCTGTCCATCCTGGCCCTGGGGATCGCGGCGCCGGCGACCTTCTTCAGCTTCCTGGTGGGGGCCATCCGGCCTCTTCCGGTCCCCGATGGCGAGCGCGTGGTGCGGGTGGACGTGATCCAGCCCGTCCGCGGAGGGCAGGCGCTGCCCGTCACCGCCGCGGACCTGGAGCTGCTTCGAGGCGCCGCCGGCCTCGAGGCCCTGGGGGGCTTCCAGCTCGTGGGGGGCACCGTCGTGGACCGGGAGCATGCCGCCGCCCGCTTCGCCGGTGCGGCCCTGACCCCCGAAGTGCTTCCGCTCCTTTGTGTGGCTCCGGTGGTGGGAAGGGTTCCGAGGCCGGACGAGGCGGGCACGACCTTCCTCCTGGGACACGCCCTCTGGCAGGAGCTCTACTCCGGGGACCCCTCCGCCCTGGGGCGGACCGTGGACGTGAACGGGACCCGCCGGACCATCGTCGGGGTCCTTCCCGAAGGGTTCGGCTTCCCCTTCAAGCAGGACGGATGGTTCCTCACCGAACCAGGGTTCGCGGGTAGCGTGGAGCTCGTGGGGCGCCTGGCCCCCGGCGCTACGCCAAGGGGTCTAGCCGCCGAGCTCGGGCCTCGATGGCTCCGGGGCGACGCGCTCCGGAGTCCCGAGGGTGCCGGAGGCGTGGTGAGGGTCGAGTCCTTCACGGGCCGTCGGGGGGAGGGCGGCGAGGCCGTGGCCTTCGCCGGGCTGGTGCTCGTGGGGCTCTGCCTCCTCCTCATCGCCTGCGCCAACGTCGCCAACCTCCTGCTGGTGCGGGCCACCGAGCGGGTGCGGGCCCTGGCCGTGCAGGCGGCCCTGGGGGCGAGCCGGGCGCAGATCGGGGCCCAGGTCCTCCTCGAGTCGCTCCTGGTGGCGGCCGCGGGGGGCGCGGTGGGCCTGCTCCTGGCATCGCTGGCGGTGGGCGGCGTCCAGAACACGCTGGCCGAGGAGCACTTCGGCTATTACTGGATGCGCATGGCGGTGGATGGGCCGGTCCTGACCTTCGTGGGCTGCCTGGTGGCACTGACGGCTCTGGTGGCCGGGGTGCTCCCCGCCCTGCGCGTCGCCGGTGTGGATCTGCAGCGCGTCTTGAAGGAGGAGGGAGGAGGAAGCTCGGCCGTGGGCGGCGGCGGCGGGTGGAGCCGGGCCTTCGTCACCGTCCAGCTCGCGCTGTCGTGCGGCGCGCTGGCGGCTGCCGGTCTCACGGGGCGGGCCCTGGCCGGGTCCCGGCACTTCGGGGAGGGGCTCCCGTCGGCAGAGGTGCTCACCGCTTCCCTGGACCCGCGCTCGCCCGCCACGGGAGCCCTGGAGCCCGGGAGGATGGCGGCGTTGGAAGAGGCGCTCGCCTCCCTGCCCGGTGCCGCCACGGCGGCCCTGGGTCTGGGTGCTCCGGGCTACGGAGAGCGGTACTCCACGGTGGAGATCCAGGGTGTGGCGCCCCTGGCCGGCGCCGAGGGGCGCGTCATGTGGAACGCCGTCACGCCGTCGTTCTTCGCCGCCCTGGACCTGGAGCTGAAGGCCGGGCGCTCCCTGAGCGCCGCCGACGCCTCCGGGGGTGAGCCGGTCGCCGTGGTGAGCGAGGACTTCGCCAGGCGCCACTCGCCGGACGCCCCGGTCCTGGGCCGACGGATCCGCTTGGCGGCCGCCGACACCGACACCTGGTTCACGGTGGTGGGCGTGATCGAGGACGGCGGCGTGCGCGCGGCAGAGCGCACCCGCGAGGACCGGGCGTACGTCCCGCTCGCCCAGCTTCCGGCCGGGGAGGCGATGGTCCTCGTCCGCGGCCGGGGGAACGCCGCGGAGCTGGCTCCGGCGCTGCGGCGCGCGGTAGCCTCCGTGAGCCCCGACATGGCCATCTGGAGCGTGCGGACCCTGGCCGAAGGCCACGCCTACATGACGCGCATCCCCCGCGTCCTGGCGGGCATGGCGGTGGCGGGCGGGATGGCGGGGCTCCTGGTGGCTGCGGTGGGGCTGTACGGGCTCCTGGCGTTCCGCGTGCGCCAGCGGCGCAGGGAGCTGGCGATCCGGCTCTCCCTGGGGGCGGACGGGCGGAGGCTCGCCTGGGAGGTGATGGAGGTCGCGCTCCGGCAGCTCGCCCCGGCCGTGGTCGTGGGGCTGGCCCTGGCATGGCTCGCATCGCCGGTGCTGAGCGCGTTCCTCCTGGGCGCCGACCCCCGGGCGGCCGAAGTGTACGTGGGCGTGGCGCTGGCCTTCCTGGGCACGGGCGCCCTGGCGGCGCTGGTCCCCGCGCTCAGGGCCGCGTCGGTGCCTCCGGCCGGCGTGCTCCGGGGCGACTGATCCTCAGCTCGTCACGCGCAGTACCACCACCGAGGGCTGGTTCTCGGCCGGGTCGGCAGCGAAGTCGCTCATCTGCAGGATGGCGTCTCCCTCCCCGGCGAGGCCGGACTCGGCGGCGAGCCGGCGTGCCTCGACCGGGAACTCCCCCGCGGGAATGTCGGGCCCCAGGACGGGCACGACCCCCCAGCACAGCATCAGCCGGCGGCAGGTGGCCGGGTTGGAGGAGCGCGCCAGCACCGGCGCCTGGGGGCGCCACGTGGACACGGTGGACGCCGAGCGGCCGGAGCGGGTGAACACCACGATGGCGCGCACCATGAGATCCCGGGAGAGCTGGGTCGCCGCGTGCGCCACCGCTTCCTCGACGCTCAGAGGGGCGCCCGGACCCATCTCCCGCGCCCACTTCCCGAACGCGCCACGGGCCCACAGGTGCGCCTCGGCGTCCCGGGCGACGCGATCCATCATCTCCACGGCACCCACGGGGAAGGCCCCCGCCGCCGTCTCCGCGGACAGCATGACCGCGTCGGTCCCGCTCCACACGGCGCCCGCGACGTCCGACACCTCGGCGCGCGTCGGGCGCGCGTTGGAGATCATGGACTCCATCATCTGCGTGGCCACGATGACCGGCTTCCCGCGCGAGCGCGCCATCTCCACGAGCTGGGACTGGGCGACGGGAACTTTCTCCGGGGGGAGCTCCACGCCCAGGTCCCCGCGCGCCACCATGATCCCGTCGCTGGCCTCCAGGATCTCCTCGATGCACTCGAGCGCCTCGGGCTTCTCGATCTTCGCGACGATGGCGGCCGTCCCGCCCACCTCCTCCACCAGCGTGCGCAGCGCGCGCACGTCCGCCGCCTTCCGCACGAACGAGAGCGCCAGGTAGTCCACCCCGAGCCCGAGGCAGAAGCGCGCGTCGGCCCGGTCCTTCTCCGTGAGGGAGGGTGCCGACACCGCGACTCCTGGGAGGTTCATCCCCTTCTTGTCCTTCAGCGTGCCGCCCACGACCACCGTGCAGGCGATCTCCGTGCCCTGAACACCCTCCACCCGCAGCTCCAGGCTCCCGTCGTCCAGCAGGATCCGGTCGCCGACCTTCACGTCCCCCGCCAACGACTCGTACTGGGAAGGGATGAGCGTGGGGGACCCCACGACGTCCCTGGTCGTGACGGTCACCCGGGCGCCCGCGGCCAACTCCACCCTGCCGCCCTCGAAGCTCCCGGTGCGGATCTTGGGGCCGCACAGGTCGGCGAGCACCGCGGTGTGGACGCCGAGGTGCGCCGCCGTGTCCCGCACCGCGCGGAATGCCGCCTCGTGTCCGGCGTGGTCGCCGTGGGACATGTTCAGGCGGAACACGTCCACACCCGCCCTGATGAGGCGCTCGATCATCGCCGGCGCCGTGGACGCGGGCCCCAGCGTGGCGACGATCTTGGTGCGGCGGCGGAGGAGACGGCGCGACTCGGTGGCGATGGGC
>JBFYZE010000129.1:0-6047 GCA_041309665.1 Gemmatimonadales bacterium
GCCCAGCGCCTGCGCGACGCGGTGGCGGAGGGGAAGGTGGACACGGCCCTGGTGGAGCAGCACCTCGCGCTCCTCTACCTTCCCCAGCTCATCCGGCACACGCAGATCGCGCTGGAGGGGATGAAGCGGGCGAGCACCGAGGTGTTCGTGAAGGTGGGGACGGCGGGCACGGGGGGAATGGGGCTCAACATCCCCTTCACCCACTCGGAGGAGCGGCCCTCCCGGGTCCTCCTGGCCAAGTCGGGGATCGCCGGCGCGCCGACCCTCTACCTGTACCTCATGGCGCGCACGCCGGGCGGCCCGGCGGTGAAAGAGGTCAAGCCCACGGCAGCCATCTCCTGGAAGTCCATCGGAAAGGGGCCGGTGAAGCGAGCCGGGAAGACGATCGTGAGGGTTGACGCCACCGAGGCGCTCCCTCTGGCCGAGGCGTTCGCCCCCGGCGCCGAGCGCGGCTACACGACGACCGGCGAGCCTCTCGAGGGCGTGTTCCTGGACGCCGGCGAGAACGGGCTCTTCACCCTCGGCGAGTTCGAGACCCTCACCGCCCTGGGCCTCATGGAGTTCGTCACCCCCGAGGAGATCGCCGACAACGTGGTCCGTGAGATCCTCTCCCATCCCACCGGGAAGGACGTGGTCACCGCGCTGGACTCGGCCACGATGGGGCCCACGTACCGCGCCGGCGCGCTGCGCAGCGTGGCCATCGACCACATGGAGGCGCTCGAGGCGGAGGCGGGGATCCGCTCGGTGGCCTACGAGATGCTTGGGCCGCCGCGCCTGTCCAAGCTCCTCTTCGAGGGAGAGATCCTCCTGCGCCTCTTCGGCACCGTGGAGGCCGCCGCAGGGCTCGAGCCCGAGGCCGTGGCGGAGCGCTCCCACGCCATGATCCGTGAGGACGCGGACCTGCGCCAGCGCGCCCTCTCCATCGGGATCCCGGTCATCCTCCCCGACGGGAAGCACGTGCTTCGTGGGCCGCAGGTGCGGGTGGGCCCGGAGAAGGGCGTTCCGCTGGGGGACCCCCGACTCCCCGACCGGGGGTGGGTGGACCTGCGGGCCGAGAACTGGGCCCGGTGGCGCGACCGCTGCCGGGACCTGGCGCACGATCTGCGCGGGCGCCCGGGCGTGGCCATGGGCTCGGGCGGGGACCACGAGTACGGCGACCTGGCCGGGAAGATCCGCCCGGGGCGCATGGCCGCGTGGATCTTCCGCTACGAGGACAAGGGCGAGCGGATCAAGCGCTAGGCGCCAGGCGCTAATCCGGCCACCCCTCCGTGCCGAGGAGGGGCACGAAGCGGCAACCGATGGAGCGCCGGGTGATGTACTCCGTCCCCCGGCGCTCGACGGTCTCGAGGTGCTGGAGCTCCCGGTCCCCCACCGGCGCCACGAGCCTGCCGCCGTCCGGGGAGAGCTGGGCCAGGAGGGAGCGCGGCGTGCCCGGCGCTCCCGCGGTCACCACGATGGCGTCGAAGGGCGCCTCCTCGGGCCACCCGAGCGACCCGTCCCCGGCGCGCACGTGGACGTTGGTGTACCCCAGCTCGCCCAGGAGGGTGGCGGCGGCGCTGGCCAGCTCGGGGACGAGCTCCACGGACCAGACCTCCCTTGCCAACTCGGCTAGCACCGCGGCCTGGTATCCCGAGCCCGTCCCGACCTCGAGGACCCGCGCCCCATCCCCGAGTTCCAGGGCCTGGGTCATGACCGCGACCATGTAGGGCTGGGAGATGGTCTGGCCGTACCCGATGGAGAGGGCCTGGTCGGCGTAGGCGCGGGAGCGGGCCGACTCGGGCACGAAGCGCTCCCGGGGCACGCGCTCCAGCGCCGCCAGCACCGGGGCGGACGCCACGCCCCGGCCCTGCAGGTGAGCCCGGATCATGTGGGCGCGCGCGGAGGCGAGGTCGTCGTGCAGCATGGGCTCGGCGTCGCTCAGGCTACGCCTCGTCGGCCTTCACCTTCCGGCGCAGGAGTTGCTCGATGCGCGCGGTGCCCCCGGCCACGATGGCCACGTCGGAGTCGGTGATGACCCGGTCCGGCGACGGGACGGCGTCCCAGTTGCCGGTGAGGGCGTCGTAGAGGGCGACCACCTGGAGCCCCTCGTTGGTCGGGAGCGCCAGATCCCGGAGGGACTTCCCGATCCAGGCGTAGGGGACGCCGATCTCCTGGATGGAGTGGGTCTTCCCCAGGGGGATGTACTCCAGCACCGAGGACGAGGCCAGGGTGTAGGCGAGGCGCTCCGCCGCCTCCCTGTCCGGGAAGACGATCTCCACGTCGAAGCGCTCGAGCGCCCGGACGGCCTCCGGGCTCGGCACCTTCACCACGATGCGGCCGACGTGGACCTCCTTGAGCGCCAGCACCGTGAGGATGGAAGCGGCCAGGTCGTCCCCGGTGCTCACCACCGCGGCATCCACCTCGGCCACGCCGTTCTTGCGGAGCACGAGCGGGTCGGTGGCGTCGCCCACCACGGCCCGGGCCACCTCGTGTGCGAAGCGGTCCACCCGGTCTCCGTCCATGTCGATGGAGATCACGTCGAACCCGCTCCGCGTGAGCGCGCGCGCCACCCAGGACCCGAACGCGCCGAGCCCGATCACAGCGAACCGCTTCATGAAGCGCTCCTTCCGGTTTGGACGCTCATCCGATGATCACATCCTCCCGCCCGAACCGATAGGCCTGGGTCCGGCGGCCGGCGGCGGAGATCATGGCGGCCACGAGGGCCGCCGGACCCACCCGCCCCACGAACATGAGCGCGACCAGGACCAGCTTCCCTGCCGGCGTGACGTCGGGCGTGATCCCCGTGCTCAGGCCCACGGTCCCGAAGGCGCTGTGCGCCTCGAACACGAGGTTCAGGAAAAGCGCCCGGTCCTGTTCGCCGCCCCGACCCGCCTCGGTCATGAGCAGGAGCAGCACCATCACAGCCAGGAACACGAGCCCTCCCACGGCGAGGCTCGCCGCCCGCCCCACCGTCTCCCGGGGGAGGGAGCGCTGGAAGGCCGTGACGTCGGTGCGCCCCCGCAGCCTCGTCCAGAGCGCCAGCAGAAGCGCGGCCGCCGTGGTCGTCTTGAGCCCGCCGGCGGTGCCGCCCGGCGAACCGCCCACCAGCATGAGCAGGATGGTGAAGAAGAACGTGGGGTTGGTCACCTGCGCGTAGTCCGCCGTGTTGAACCCTGCGGTGCGCGGCGTGAGCGACATGAAGAGCGCGTTGGCGACCTTGTGCACCAGCGGAAGGTCGCCCAGCGCGTTGGACCACTCGAAGAAGAGGAAGTAGACCCAGCCCGCCGCAAGCAGCGCCAAGGTGGTCGCCAGCACGAGCCGGGTGTGCACGGAGAGCCGTGGCGCCCTCCCGCGCATCCAGGCGCGGAGGTCCTCCATGACGACGAATCCCAGGCCGCCGAGCACGATGAGCGCCCCGATCACCCCCAGCGTGAGGGGCGAGGTGCGCGCCGACATCAGGCTGTCCGGGAAGAGGGAGAAGCCGGCGTTGCAGAACGCCGAGATGGAGTGGAAGACGGCGGGCCACACGGCGCCCAGGTCGCCGAAGGTCCCCCTCCAGGCGACCCAGAGGCCCGCCGCCCCCACCCCTTCCACGATGAAGGTCACCGCCATCACGGTGCGCAGGAGGGCGCGCTCGTCCACGTAGCGCAGCGGGACCGGCCCACCCCCTCCCGCCTCCTCCAGGCTCAGGGAGGCCCGGCCCATGCGCGCCACGGCGAGGCTGGTGAGGGAGAGGATCCCCAGCCCTCCGAGCTGGATGAAGAGGAGAAGCCAGAATTGGCCGAACGGGGTGAGGAAGGTGCCCGGGTCCATGACGGTGAGCCCGGTCACGCACACGGCGCTGGTGGCCGTGAAGAGGGCGTCCACCAGGGAGAGCGAGTCGCGGGTGTACATGCCCGGAAGGGCGAGGAACCCCAGGGTGCCGACGAGGATGAGACCCGCGAAGGAGGTGACGAAGAGCCTCGCGGGAGACGTGGTCCTCCTGAAGCCGCCATCCCGGGGAGCGGGGGATCCGCCCAGCGTGTCGAAGCTCATGTCAGCGGAAGCTGTGCCGCCGCTTCCATGTCTCGCGGTGGAACAGGACGAGGACGGTGTAGATCTCGAGCCTTCCCGCGAGCATGAGGAAGCTCAGCAGGGAGAGCTGCCAGGCGTTCATCCACCCGTAGTTGTCCGTGGCGCCCACCAGCCCGAACCCGGGGCCCACGTTGCCCACGGCGGCCATGCACGCACCCAGCGCCGTGAGCAGGTCGAGTCCGGAGAAGGCCAGCGCCATGGTCCCGGCCAGAAGGAGAAGGAGGTACAGGAGGACGAAGCCCACCACGTTGGCCAGGACCTCCTCGCTCACCGGGGTCCTGCCCACCCGCGTGAGGAGGATCGCCTTGGGGTGGAGGTGCTTGCGGATCTCGTTGGCGGTGGCCTTGAGGAGGAGGAGGACCCGGACGGCCTTGATCCCTCCGCCCGTGGAGCCTGCCATTCCGCCCACGAAGAAGAGGCCGAAGAGCACGGCCTGCGCCCCCGGTACCCACCGCTCGTAGTCGGCGCTGACGAACCCGGTGGTGCTGACGATGGACGTGACCTGGAACGCAGCGTCCCGGAACGCCCCCTCCACGCCGCGGGCCGTCAGCTCATAGCTCCCGGCGCCGAGGTTGGCGGCCATGACGAGCCCGGTGGACACCAGGGCTACCATCATGAGGAACTTCCACTCCTGGTTCCGCCAGTAGTCGAAGCGTCCCGTGGCGGCGCGGAAGTGGAGGGAGAAGCTCATGGCGGCGAGACCCATGAACACGATCGTGACGTAGTGCAGGTACGGCGACTCGAAGGCGGCCAGCGACGCGGTGCGGGTGCTGAAGCCCCCGGTGGCGAGGGTGGCGAACGCGTGGTTCACAGCGTCGAAGGGGTCCATCCCCCCGACCAGGTACAGGACGACCTGGGCCAGGGTGAGTCCCACGTAGATCAGCCAGAGGAACTTGGCCGTCTGGGCGATGCGGGGCCGCAGGCGCTCCGGGGTCAGCCCGGGGACCTCGGCGCTGAAGAGCTGCATGCCTCCCACGCCCAGATACGGGAGCACGGCGATGACGAGGACGATGATCCCCATGCCGCCCAGCCAATGCGTCAGGGAGCGCCAGAAGAGGATCCCGTGGGGGAGGGACTCGATGTCGCCGAAGACCGTGGCGCCGGTGGTGGTGAGGCCCGACATGGCCTCGAACACCGCCCTGGGCACCGATCCCTCCACACCCGTCAGGAGGAAGGGGAGCGCGCCCAGGATGGACGAGGCGACCCAGGCGAAGGTGACCATGGCGAATCCCTCCCGGGGGGTGATGTCCCCCCTGAGGGCGTGGACCTTGTAGAGGGCGAGTCCCACCGCCGCGGTCACTGCGGCCGACAGGAAGATCCCGCCGGCGTCGCCGTCTCCGTACAGGAGCGCCACGCCGCCGGCGAGGAGCATGGCCAGCGCCATGACCAGCTGGAGGAGGCCCACCACGGCGGCCACGCGGCGGAGGCCCATCAGGCGAAGAGCTCCTCCACCTGGGGGATGGCCTCGGGGAGGGCGAACACGATGACCTCGTCGCCCGGGCGGATGACGTCCTCGCCCCGCGGGACGATGATCTCCGAGCCCCGGGTGATGGTGCCCACGATCCCACCCGTGGGAAAGCGGATGTCCTTGAGCGCCTTCCCCGCCACCGGCGTGCTCGCCTCCACGCGGAACTCGATGGCCTCGGCGGCGATCCCGGTGAGGCTGGCCACGGTCATGACCCGGCCCCTGCGCACGTAGCGCAGGATCGCGTTCACGGCGGACATGCGCGGCGACACCGAAGCGTCCACGCCCACCCGGGGGACCAGGCGCAGGTACTCGAACTTGTGCACGAGGCTCACCACTTTGCGGGCACCGGCGGACTTGGCCACGAGACTGGACAGGACGTTGGTCTCGTCGTGCCCGGTGGCGGCGACGAACCCGTCGATCCCGCTCACCCCCGCCATCTCCAGGAGCTCCAGGTCGGTGGCGTCGCCGTGCAGGACGAGCGCCCTGGGGAGGTGCTCGGCCAGCTCCACGCACCGTCGGCGGTCCC
>JBFYZE010000130.1:0-5830 GCA_041309665.1 Gemmatimonadales bacterium
TCGACCAGCGCCCCGGAGACTCGGTGCGGGTGGTGCTCCTGGTTCTGTCCGTGGCTGTCTTCGACGTCCTCGGGCCCCTGGTCCTGAGAGCGGGTCCGCTCAGCACCGAAGTGCCGTCCGACCCGTCACCGGTGGTGGCCGGGATCCTCCGCGCCGGTACCCTCGTCCTGAAGGCCTACCCGCCGCAGGACACCGTCCCCGGGCAGGTGGAGCGCACCGGCGTGCGCCTGATGACCTACGGAACCGACGGTGCCTTCCTGGGATCGCTGGGCGACTTCGAGGATCTCACCGTGCTCCGCGGGGACGGCGCCTTCGTGTTCGGCGCCGACGGGGTGGAGGCCGTGGGGGATTCGACGGTCTGGTACGGACCGGCCGACCGCTTCGAGCTCCGCGAGGTCCGGCAGGACGGGAGCACCCGCCGGATCGTGAGGCTGAACCGGCTGGCGGGGGAGGTGACGGCGGTGGACAGGAACACCTACAAGCACTCGGTCGCCGCCATGTTGGAGGACTCCCTGGACGAGGGCGTCGCCGGCGCCATCGTGGAGCAGTACCGGTACCCCGAGCGCTTCCCGTCCTACGCCGGCCTGGTCGTGGACGACGGCGGGAACCTGTGGGTGAAGGCCTATCAGTGGTTCGGCCTGGGCCAACCCCAGAAGTGGACGGTCTTCGACCCTGACGGGCGCGTCCTGGGCGATCTGACCATGCCGAACCTGATGGAAGTCCACCACATCGGCGAGGACTTCCTGCTGGGGCGGATGAGGGACTCCCGTGGACGGGAGGCCATCTACTACTACTCGATCATCAAGCCCGGCGCGACCGGCGGAGAGACGGGCGCGAACCCTTAGGGGCTCGTCGTGAACGAAGGAGGCGGCGGTCCACCACCGTGGGCCGCCGCCTCTGTCATCCAGTCCCGGACCCGATCAGGTCGTCGGCTGGTCGGCGAAGGTCGGGCGCAGGTAGTTGGTGATGTACGCGGCCACGCCGTCCAGGTCCCGGTACTTGAGGCCCACCAGGCCCCAGTAGGGCATGTCGTTGGCGCTGCCCGAGAAGATCAGCTTGCGGAGCCCGATGGGGTCGTCGGCGTACTTCCAGTCAACCGTGAGGAAGGACGGGGGCTTGGCGGACTTGCCGTCGGCCACCAGGTCTCCGTCCCCGTTCCCGGTCACGCCGTGGCACTTGTTGCAGCTGACGCGGAAGACCAAACCCCCCCGTGTGAGGGCCTCGTCCGGGCTGTTCCAGGTGATCGTGTCGAGCACCGTGGGATCGAAGGCCGCGGCGGCCATCGCGACGGAGTCCGCGTGGCCCGTATCGTTGGCCTCCTCCACGGGTGGGGGCGCCTCCTTGCCGCAGGCGGCGAGCCAGGCCAGGGCCAATACGGTGGGAATCACACGACGCATAGTCTATTCCTCCTCCGCGCTGAGGCTTCACGAGCCCGATTTCTCAGGGATCCTACCGCTAACGTACGGGTCCCCGGCGGAGGGAACAAGTCGGGAAACACCCCGTTGCCGGGGAGGGGGGCCGGGGCGGATTGGAGAAGGCGCGGTTGCCCTCGCCTGGATCTCTCCTCTACCGTCCATGGCGCAGTTCCCGGACCCCTCCCGGCCGGGGCAACCCGGTACCCCTCGTCGTCTCTCTCCCAAGCGGGTCAGTCCATGTCCACCCGACTCCTGAGCTCGCCGGTCTGGGCCAGGGCGCCCCTGGTGTTGGGGTTCCTCATGCCCTCCCCCCTTCTGGCTTCCGAGGGAGGGGAGATCGCCAGCACCACGGACCCGGTGTCCCAGGCCATCGTGGCCGTCGTCCTGGCGCTCCTCTTCGTCATGCTCGCCCGGGAGGCAGCGCACCGCGTCCTCATCGCCATGGTGAGCGCCGCGTTCCTGTGGGTCATGACGTACCTCACGCCCTGGAGGCTCATCGGCTTCGAGGCCTCGGCGCGGGCGCTGGACCTGAACGTGCTCCTGCTCCTGGCGGGCATGATGACCATCGTGGGCGTGCTCAAGTCCACCGGCGCCTTCGGCTGGGCCGTGGGGCATATGCTGGAGCGGACCCGAGGGCACCCGCTGGCCGCGGCCCGCCTGGTGGTGTGGTTCACCGGCGTGATGTCGGCCTTCCTGGACAACGTGACGACTGTGATCTTCGTCACGCCGATGGCTTCGGGGATGGCGAAGCGCATGGGACTGGCGCCGGTGGCCATCCTCCTGCCCATGGTCGTGGCGTCCAACATCGGGGGCACCGCCACCCTCATCGGCGACCCCCCGAACATCATGATCGGCTCCGGCGCGCCTCTCAGCTTCATGGCGTTCATGGAGAACCTCACCGCCCCGATCCTCATCATGATGGTGGCGCTCCAGCGGTACCTGGGCCGGTACTACCAGGCGGAGTATACGGCGGCCAAGGCCCCGGAGGACGGCGTGCACGCCCATGGCGAGCTCGCCAACCCCGCTCTCCTGCGCTGGATGGTGGCGATCTGCGCCGGCGTCCTGGTGGGCTTCCTGACCCACTCCATGACGGGGATGGCGGCGGCGGTCCCCGCCGTGGTCGGCGCGGCGGCGGCGCTGATCGTGCAGGACTGGCTGTACCTCAAGGAGCACCGGCCCACGGCACACGAGCGTACGCATGGCATCCTGGACGTCCTGGAGAAGGACATCGAGTGGCCGACGCTCTCCTTCTTCGTGTTCCTCTTCATCGTGGTGGGCGCGGCCGTCGAGACCGGGCTCATCGCCTCGATCGCCACCGGGATGGGACGGGCCATCTCCACCGTTTCGACCACGCTCGGCCTGAGCGACGCCGGGACCCTGATCTTCGCGGCGCTGCTCATCTGCTGGATGTCGGCGATCCTCTCGGCGTTCATCGACAACATCCCCTACGTGGCCGTGAGCATCCCGCTCATCCACCAGCTTGCCCCGACCCTGCCTGGGGATACCGAGGTGCTCTGGTGGGCGCTCTCGCTGGGCGCGTGCCTGGGCGGCAACGCCACGGTGGTGGGCGCTTCGGCGAACGTCACGACGGTGGGGCTGGCCGAGAAGGAGGGTGTGCGCATCTCGTTCCTGCAATACGCGAAGTTCGCCGCACCCATCGCGACGCTCACCGTCGTGATCTCGTCGCTCTTCCTGGTGGGGTTCGTGCTCCTGGGAGGGAAGGCCATCCACCTCGTGACGTGGCCGACGGCCATCGCTCTGGTGGGCTACGACTACCTGAAGGGGCGCAGGATCCTGAAGAACGCTTAGATCCCGGGGCGCACCTACCCCTCCGGGCTACCGTGCACGTCCAGCCACGCGAGCAGCTCCCGGACGCTCGCCGTGGCCAGGGCGATGCTGGTATCCGCCGCACCGTAGTAGACGTGGAGCGTGTCGCCGTCGGCGCCGACGGTGAAGCCGCACGGGAAGGCCACGTGACCCACGTCGCCGGCGCACTCGTACGGGGCCTCGGGGCCGAAGATCCACTCGTCGCCGCGCAGGAGACATCGGTCCGGGTGCGCCAGATCGAAGAGCGCCAGGCCAAGCCGGTACAGCGCGCCGGATGCGGTCTGTCGAACGCCGTGGTACAGCATCAGCCATCCCCGCGGCGTCTCGATCATGGGCGTCGAGAGCCCGATCTTGTTCGCGTCCCACCACCCGCCCTTCCGCGCCTGCAGCACCGGCTTGTGGTTCCCCCAGGCGCGCAGGTCGGGCGAGAAGGACATCCAGATGTGGGCGCCCGTCGCGGCCATGGGGCGGTGCAGGAGCGCGAAGCTCCCGTCGATGCGCCTGGGCAGCAGCGCGGCGTCCTTGTCCTCGGGCTGCATGGCCAGGCCGAGGCGCTCGAAGGTGCGGAAGTCCGTGGTGAGCGCGAGCGCGACCCCCGGGCCGCTCTTGCTGAAGGCGGTGTAGGCCACGGCGTACTTGCCCAACTCATCGATGAAGGTGATGCGCGGGTCCTCGATGCCCCAGAGCTCCTCCGGATGGCCCTCGGGATCCGGGGAGAGCGTCGGCGTCTCGTCGATGCGCCACCCGTCGATGCCGTTCTCCGAGCGCGCGGCACACAGGTGCGAGTGCCCGCGACGGTCCTCGACGCGACAGAGCAGGAGGGTGGTGCCGTCCTCGAGCCGGGTGGCGCCGGGATTGAACACCGTGTGGACGGGGTACGGCCAGTCGGCCGCCGTCAGGATGGGATTGCCTTCGTGGCGGTGGAGGAGCGTCGCATACCGGCTTGCGTGGGTCATGAGGCCGTTGCCTGGGGTGGGGGATTCACGGCAACGGCGAGCTGGGCCGCGCGCATGTCGAGGAGAGCCTGCAGGAACGAGATGGTCGACTCCGCGCCCTGATTCTGGTTCACGCGCTCGGCGTGCAGGCCGTCACGGCAGCCTCCGGTGGACGGGTCGTAGAGCGAACGGTGGAGCGCGTTGTGGCCCAGGAACCAATCGAAGGCCCAGCGGGCATGCCGGGCCCACTTCGCGTCTCCCGTGGCGCGGTGCGCGGACAGGCAGGCCGACACGAACCCGCACGCCTCCACGGGCTGCTGGTCGAACCGCGCCGGCAGCGCGCCCCGCTTGAGGAAGCCGTTGGATCCCACGGGAGCGAAGGTTCCCTCGGAAGCGCGCTGGATGGACAAGAGCCACTCGAGTGACGCGATGCCGGCATCCAGCATGGGCCGCCGCTGCAGCCTCGTCCCCGACACGATGAGCGCCTCGCAGAGCCGGGCGTTGGCATAGGTCAAGGAGTCCTCGAACCAGCACCAGTCGGGTCCGCTCGTGCGTCCATGCAGGTCCAGCAGGCGCTCCGCCAGGAGCGAGCCCGCGGCTTCCACGTGCCGCTCGCCCTGGAACGCGCCCAGGTAGTGGTCGATTCCGAGCAACGCGTAGGCCCACGCGCGCGGGCTGGCGAAGCCGGTCACCGCGGGCAGCGCGCCGTGGAAGAGGTCGCCGGCCAGGCTCCGGGTGCCGGGTGTCTGGGACCGCCCCAGCACGGAGCCCAGGGACCAGATCGCCCGGCCGTGGCTGTCCTCCGATCCGCACTCCTCCGTCCACGCCCGGGCGTACGACATGAAGTTCCGGAAGCGCCCCGTGTCCGGGTTGAAGGCGTGGCCCACGAACGCGAGGTAGCGGCCGGCCAATGCCTCTACGGTCGCGCGCTCGTCCGTGCCTGCGTCCTCGACGGAGGCCATGAGCAGGAGAGCGCGCGCGTTGTCGTCCAGGCAGTAGCCGTGGTCGTAGCGCGGCACGCTGTACTGGGCATGCTGGAGCACCCCGGTGTCGTCGGTGAGGCGCTGCAGGTGGCGGAGGTCCACTTCGGGAAGGCCGGCCGGCCTGGCCGCCAGCGTGCGCGCGGCGAGGGAAGCCCTTCTTCCCTCCGCGTGCCTTACGCGGGCGCGCTCGAAGCTCGCCAGATACGCCCGGGCCACCGCGGGCCACTCCATGCGCTGCCCGAATGCGCCTGCGCGCGCGGCCATGGCGCTGCGTGCCGCGTCGTCGCCGAGCAGCCCCGCCACCGCGTCGGCGATGGCCGGGGCATCGCGCCACGGCACCAGCACCCCCCGCCCCTCGGCGAGGAGCTCGGTGGCGTACCGATAGGGGGTGGACACGACGGCCTTACCGGAGCCCACGGCGTAGGCGAGCACGCCCGATGAGATCTGCTCCGGCTGGAGGTAGGGTGTGACGCAGACGTCCGCGGCGGCGAGGAAGTCGGCCAACTCCGTCGCGCTCACGAACCGGTTGTGGAAGATCACGCTCCCTTCCACTCCGAGCTCCCGCGACCGGGACTCCAGCCCGAGCCGGTAGGTCTCGCCGCTGTGCGCCCGGACGTGCGGGTGCGTGGCACCCACGACGACGTAGATGGCGTCCGGCGACCGGCTCAGG
>JBFYZE010000131.1:0-6249 GCA_041309665.1 Gemmatimonadales bacterium
ACCCACTGCCCGCCCACCATCCCCCCGCCCCCGGCGGCCTCCATGAGGCGGGCCACCACGGCGCGCACCGTCCCGGGGGGGCACCCCAGCGCCTCGGCGGCCCTCCAGGCCTGGAGCGCGGCGGCCGGGATGAGAGCCGCCCCGGCGCGGAGCGTCACGTCCTCGCCGTGGGCCTTGTGGGTGGTGGGGCGCCCCCGCCTCAGCTCGGCGTCGTCCATGCACGGCAGGTCGTCGTGCATGAGGGAGTAGGCGTGGATGAGCTCGATCGACGCGGCCAGGTCGTAGGCCGCGTCCGCGTCCCCGCCCCCGCAGGCCCGGAGCGCCGTGACGCACAGCACCGGGCGCAGGCGCTTCCCGTCGGAGAGCACGCCGTGGCGGACCGCCGCGGCGACATCCGGCGGCACCTCCCTCCCGATCCACGCCGTGGCCCGCTCCAGGGCGGCGTGGATCCGGGGGGCCTCGCCGGCCAGGTACCCGTTCAGGTCGAAGTCGGCGCTCAAGCGCCCTCCTCCTCCAGGGGAGCCGTGCCCCCCTTGGCCAGCAATTCCTCAACCCGGAGCTCCGTCTCCGAGAGCACCTTCTCGGCGTCCCGGACCAGCGCGACCCCCTCCTCGAAGAGGACGAGCGCACGCTCGAGCTCCACCTCATCGGCCTCGAGCTGGGCGAGGATCTCCTCGAGGCGCCTCAGGCGGCCCTCCAGCGTGGGGGCTTCGTCCCGGGCGGCTTGGGCCTTCTTCTTGGGCTGGGTCACGTTCCCTCCCCTTCCGGGGGACCGAGGGGCCCGGCGGACGCGCACGCCACCGTCCCGTCCACGACGCGGAGCACGAATGTACGCCCTTCTGGAAGCTCTTCCACCCTGCGCAGGACCTTCCCCTCCCGCGTGCGCGCCACCGAGTACCCCCGCTCGAGGACGGCAAGGGGCGAGAGCGCGTGCAGGCGCCCTGCGGCGCCGGAGAGCTGGGAGCGCCGCCGCTCCAGGAGGCGCAGGAGCCCCCGCTCCAACCTTCCGGCGGCCAGGTCCGCCTCCTGCCTGGGCGCCACCAGGCGCCGCTCCATGGCCCTGGCCACGCGGGAGAGGGAGCGGTCCAGGCGGAGCCGGCGGCGCTCCAGCGTCCCCCTCAGGCCCCGGGCCAGGCGCTCCGGCACGCCGGCCAACTGCTCGAGCACGGCGGCCCGATCCGGGGTCACCGCCTCCGCCGCAGCGGATGGGGTCGGAGCGCGTAAGTCCGCCACCAGATCGGAGATAGTTACGTCTACCTCATGTCCCACCGCAGATACCACGGGGGTGGCGCAGGCGGCGATGGCCCGGGCCACGGGCTCCTCGTTGAACGCCCACAGGTCCTCCACCGAGCCCCCGCCCCGGCCCACGATGATCACGTCGGCCAGCCCGCTCGCGTCCAGGGCGGCGAGGGCGGCCGCGATCTCCTCCGACGCGCCCTCTCCCTGCACCCGGGTCGGGCGCACCAGCACGCGCACCCAGGGCGCGCGGCGCCGGAGCACGGTGAGGATGTCGTGGAGGGCCGCCCCGGTGGGGGAGGTCACCACCCCCACTGTCCCGGGGAAGCGGGGGAGGCGCCGCTTCCCGGCGGGGTCCAGGAGCCCCTCGGCCTCCAGCCGGGTCCGGAGCTTCTCGAAGGCCAGCCGCCAGAGCCCCTCGCCCCCCTCCGCCTCCACCCGCCGGGCCGTGAGCTGGTAGTCGCCGCGGGGCTCGTAGAGGGTGAGGGACCCGAACACCCGGAGCTGCATCCCCTCCTGGGGGTCGGTGGGGAGGCGGGCCGCGTCCCGGGCGAAGAGGACGCAGCGGAGCTGGGCCCGGTCGTCCTTGAGCGTGAAGTAGCAGTGCCCCTGCCGGGAGCGGGTGAAGTTGGCCACCTCCCCCGACACCCAGAGGGCGTCCACCGCCGACTCCAGGAGGGAGCGGACGGCCCGGTTGACCTGGGAGACCGTCCAGACCCGGGGCTCGGGGGGCGGGCTCGCGGGAGGCGCGAGCGGCGCGTCGAGGGTCAGACGCCCCCCGCGGCGCGCTCGGCCGACTCCACGGTGTTGGCCAGGAGCATCGTGATGGTCATGGGGCCCACGCCCCCGGGCGACGGGGAGATGGCCCCCGCCACCTCCCTGACCTCCCGGAAGAGGACGTCCCCGCACACCCGGTACCCCTTTTCGGAGACAAGGTCGGGAACGCGGTGGGTCCCCACGTCGATGACCACGGCCCCCGGCCTCACCATGTCCGCGGTGATCATCTCGGGGCGGCCGATGGCCACGACCAGGATCTCCGCCGTGCGCGTGACCGCCGCCAGGTCGGGGGTGCGCGAATGGCACACCGTCACGGTGGCATCCCCGCCCCGCCCCTTCCGGAGGAGGAGGTTGGCCAGAGGGTGCCCCACCAGGTTCGAGCGCCCCAGCACCACCGCACGCTTCCCGCCCGGGTCGTTGCCCGACCGCACGAGCATCTCCACCACGCCCGCCGGGGTGCACGGGGCGAAGCAGGGGCCCGAGCCGGTCATGAGCCGCCCGGCGTTCACCGGGTGCAGGCCGTCCACGTCCTTGGAGGGGTGGACGGCCTCGATGACGCGGGTCGCGTCCAGGTGGGCCGGGAGCGGGAGCTGGACCAGGATCCCGTGGATGGCGGGGTCCGCGTTGAGGCCGGCCACCAGGCCGAGGAGCTCCTCCTGGGGGGTGTCTTCGGGGAGGGTGAGCTGGCGGGAGTGGAGCCCCAGCTCGGAGGCGGCCCTGGTCTTCATCCCGACGTACATCTGGGACGCGGGGGTCGAGCCCACGAGCACGGTGGCGAGGCCGGGCTGCACGCCGTGACGCGCCGCCAGGGCGAAGACGCGCTCGCGGAGCTCGCTGCGGATGGCCGCGGAGATGTCCTTCCCGGAGATGATCTGGGCGGGCATGGGGGGAAGGATCGCCCTCCTAACGCGCGAAGTCCACCGCCCGCGTCTCGCGCACGACGACCACCTTGATCTGGCCGGGATACTGCAGCTCGCTCTCGATCTTCCTGGCCACCGCCTCGGAGAGCTGGGCCATCTCCCCGTCGCCCACCTTCTCGGGCTCCACCATCACCCGGAGCTCGCGCCCGGCCTGGATCGCGAAGACACGCTCCACGCCGGGGTGCGCCATGGCGATCTCCTCGAGCTTCTCCAGGCGCTTCACGTACCCCTCGAACATCTCCCGGCGCGCGCCGGGGCGGGAGCCGCTGATGGCGTCCGCCGCGCTCACCAGGAAGGTCTCGGCGAAGAAGTGGGGCTCCTCGTCGTGGTGCGCGCGGATGGCGTTGAGAACCACCTCGCTCTCGTTGTGCTTCTTGCACAGGCGGTAGCCCAGCTCCACGTGCGTCCCCTCGTGCTCGTGGGTCATCCCCTTGCCCACGTCGTGGAGGATGCCGGCGCGCTTGGCCGCCTGGACGTCGAGGCGCATCTCGGCCGCCATGTTCCCGGCCAGGAGGGCCACCTCCCGGGAGTGCTGGAGCTGGTTCTGCCCGTATGACGTGCGGAACTTCAGCCTTCCCAGCGTCTTCACGATCTCCGGGTGGACGTTGTGGATCCCAAGCTCGTACAGGACCGCCTCCGCGGCCTGCACCATCCCGTCCTCCACCTCCACCGCGGCCTTGGCCACCACCTCCTCGATGCGCCCGGGGTGGATGCGCCCGTCCTCGATGAGGCGCCCCAGGGCCAGGCGCGCCACCTCGCGGCGCACCGGGTCGAAGCCGGAGAGCACGACAGCCTCGGGGGTGTCGTCGATGATCACGTCCACGCCCGTGGCCTGCTCGAAGGAGCGGATGTTGCGCCCCTCGCGCCCGATGATGCGCCCCTTCATCTCGTCGGAGGGGAGCTGGACGACCGACACGGTGCTCTCGGAGGTCTGCTCGGCGGCCATGCGCTGGATGGCAAGGGCCACGATCTTCTTGGCCTCCCGCTCCCCCTCCTTCTGCGCCTGCTCCTTGATCTCGCGGAGCGCGTTGGCGGCCTGGGCGCGGGCCTCGTCCTGGAGGTCCTCCATGAGCTTCTTGCGGGCCTCCGCCACCGACATCCCGGCCATCTCCTCGAGGCGGCGCTTCGCCTCCTCACCCTTCCGGGCGACCTCGGCGGCTTCCTTGCCGAGGGCGCTCTCGCGCCGCCCCAGCTCCGCGGTGCGGCCCTCCATCTCGGTCTCCCGGCCGTTCAGGCGCTCGAGATGCCGCTCCAGGGTCTCGGCGCGCTCCACGAGCCGGTGCTCCACGCGCTCGAGATCGTCCCTGCGGCGGGTCTCCTCCTTCTCCCACGCCTCGCGGAGCCGGAACCCCTCCTCGCGCCCGGCGAGCTCGCCGGCCTTCTTGAGGTTCTCCGCCTCCTCGCCGGCCCTGCGCAGGATGCGGGATGCCTCGTCGGTCGCCTGCGCCTTCTCCAGCTCGCGGCGGGCCCGCTCGCGGCCCACCTCGACCAGGAAGCCGCCGATGGCGCCCAGGACCAGTCCCACTACGGCCGCAAACGCCGCCACGAGCGGGGTGCTCATGTATTGACTCCAGAAGCGGCCAGCGCCCGACCGCCTATTGGACTAGGGATGCCGCACGCCTCGTTAGAGAGGAGGGCGTGGGTACCTACGTTCCCGGCAGAATAGGATTTCCGGCATCCGGAACGCAAGCGCCCCCGGCGGAGCGGGGTGCAAAGCTGACCCCGGTCAAGATTGACCGGCGCGTTCCGGGGGCGCGAGCTCCGCGTCCAGGCGGCGGGTCAGGGCGTGGGAGCGGGCCACCACGTCCTTCCGTGACCGCGCCTGTTCCTCCAGCGCCTGGAAGTACTCGTCGGCGATGGAGAGGGCGGCCAGGATGGCCGCCTTGTGCCCCTCGATGAGCCCGGACTTGGAGCGGATCTCCTTGATGCGCTCGTCCACCATACGGGCGCACTTCCTGGTGTACGCCGGCTCGGCGTTGGCCCGGATGGTGTGCTCCTCGCCGGCGATGCGGACGGTGACCGAAGCGCGCTCGTCGCTCATCGTTGCTCCTCCAGGAAGCGCAGCCGCGCCAGGATCCGCTCCACCCCTTCCCGCCCCTTGGCCAGCCTCTCGCGCAGGTCGGCATTCTCCGACTGAAGCGCCCTCATCCGGCCCAGGAGGCGGCCCGCCTCCTCGGGGTCTCCGGTGAAGCGCCGGAGGAGTTCCTGCAGGTCCCGCTCCCGCGCCTCGGACTCCTCGGCCCGCGCGCGGAGCGAGCGCAGGCGCTCCAGCGCCCCGCCCACCGCCCGCTCCAGGTCGTGCAGCGCGGCCTTCTCCGTGCTACCGGCGCTATCCTCGGGGTTCGACACCCAGCTCCTCCTTGAGGCGTCCCACGATCCCCTGCACCGCCCGGTCCACCTCCTTGTCCTTCAGGGTCCGCTCGGCCGCCCGGAAGCGCAAGCGGAACGCCACCGAGCGCTGCCCTGCGGGGACGCCCTCCCCCCGGTAGTGGTCGAAGAGCGTCACCTCCTCCAGCAGCTCGCCGCCGCGCTCGCACACGAGCGCCGTCACCGAGGCCGCCGTCACCGCGTCCCCCACCAGGAGCGCGAGGTCCCGCTCCACCGCCGGATGGAGCGGGAGGGGATGGTGGATCGGCGTCGCCGCCGGAACCACCGGATCCGGGAGGGTCACCTCCAGCGCCCACACCGGATCGGCCCAGACCGGCGCGTCCACCTTGCCTCCGGCCACGCGCCCGCCGCTCCCCACGACGCGCCCCTCGCCGTCCACGACGGAGAAGCACGCGTCGGGATCGTAGGAGGGAGACGCCGGGGCGGAGGGCACCACGGAGGCGGCGCCGCGCCATGCCAGGGCGACGGCCTCCTCGAGGACCCCCTTGAGGTCCCAGACCGTGAACGGCGCCTCGGGCACGGACCAGTGGGGGGGCTCCCGCCGCCCGGTGAGGGCCGCCACGAGGTGGGTCTCCTCCAGCGGCTGGCCCCCTTCCGCCGCCAGGCGGAAGGACGTGCCGAGCTCGAAGAGGCGCACGTCGCGCGCGCCCCGGCTGAAGTTGTGCTCCACCCGGCGCAGGAGCGACGGGAGGAGCGCGCGGCGCACGAAGGGCTCCCGTGTGTTCAGGGGGTTGGCGACGCGCACGTCCCCCTCCCCCTCGGGGACGAAGGCCGGCGTCTGCGCCTCGAAGAACCCCCGCGCCACGAACGCCGAGCGGAGTTCGTCCTCCAGGCGGAAGAGAGGGTGGTCGGGGACCGTCCCGGGGCGATACGAGCCCAGTCCCGCCGGGAAGACGTCGTACCCGTGGGCGCGGGCCACCTCCTCGAT
>JBFYZE010000132.1:0-5067 GCA_041309665.1 Gemmatimonadales bacterium
GGGGCCGGAGCGGGTGCGGGGCGCCTCCGTGACCCCGGGGTTCTTCCGGGTCTTCGGGGTCGGCGCGGCGCTGGGGCGTACGCTCTCCCCCGGAATCGAAGGACCCGGGCGGCCCGCCACGGTGGTGCTGGGCCACGGGGTGTGGCAGACCGTCTTCGGCGCCGATCCCGGCGTGGTGGGGCGGACCATTCAACTGAACGAACGCCCCCACCAGGTGGTGGGGGTGATGCCTCCGGCCTTCGACTACCCCGGAGTGGGGCTCTGGACCTCGGCGCGCCTCCAGGTTCCCGATGCCCCGGTGGAGGGGGGAGACGATCCCACCCTGGACCGGGGGGCCGAGTACATTGACGTCGTCGGTCGGCTGAGGCCGGGCGCCGCGCTGGAGCAGGCCCAAGCCGAGCTCGGGCTCGTGTTCGAGAGGGTGGTGGAGAGCTACCCCGATAGCCACCTGGGGGAGCGTCTTCTCCTCCTCCCGCTGCGGGATTCCCTCACGGAGGGGGTCCGCCCCACCCTCCTGGTGCTCCTGGGAGCGGTGGGGATCCTCCTCCTCACCGCCTGCGGGAACGCGGCGAACCTCCTCCTGGCCCGAGCCGCGGCGAGGACGGGAGAGATGGAGCTGCGCAGGATCCTGGGCGCCAGCCGACGAAGGCTCCTCTCCCAGACCCTGGTGGAAAGCCTACTCCTGGCCGGGGCCGGGGGGGTCCTGGGAGCCCTGGTGGCTGTCCTGGGCACCCGGGTGCTCCTGGCGCTGGCCCCCGGGGAGATTCCCCGCCTCCAGGACGTGGCGGCGGATCCGCGCTTCTTCGGGCTGGCCACTCTCCTCTCCCTGGGAGCGGGGGTGGCGGTAGGGGTCCTCCCCGCCCTCAAGGCCCTCTCCCCCGAGATGGGGGAGGGGGCACTCCTCTCCGGCTCCCGGCAATCCGCCTCCCGCGGCCGGAGCCGCGCCCGACGTGCCCTGGTGGTGGCCGAAGTGGCCTTTTCCCTCCTCCTCCTGGTGGGAGGAGGGCTGATGGTGCGGACGCTGGTGGCGCTGAACCGGGTGCATCCCGGGTTCGAGCCGGAGGGCACCATGGCCGCGAGCCTCTCCCTTCCCGCGGCCCGGTACGGTGGGGACGGGGCGATCTCGAGCTTCGTGCGTGAGGTGGAGGAACGGCTCCGCGCCCGGCCGGGCGTGGAATCCGTGGGCACCGTCCTCTCCCTGCCCATCCGGAGCAGCCTTTCCGGCAGCTTCTACTTCTCCATCGAAGGCCGTCCCGAGGGGGAGGACGAGGAGGTGGCCGGCTACCAGATCGCCACGCCTGGGTACTTCCCCACCCTGGGGATCCCGCTCCTGCAAGGGCGCCTTCTTGCCGAGACCGACGGACCAGAGGACCCCCCGGTCGTCGTGGTGAACGAGACCTTCCGGGAGGCCTTCTTCCCGGGTGAAGAGGTGTTGGGACGGCGGGTGACCTGGGGCGATCCCGAGGAGGAGGGGGTGGTGTGGTCCACCATCGTGGGCGTGGTGGGGGACGCCCTCCAGGGGGGGCTGGACCGTGAGCCTCGGCCGGAGATCTTCAACCTCTACGCCCAGGCGCCCCTCCAGCACATGACGGTGGTGGTGCGGGGGGAGGGCGGGGCCGCGTCTCTCGCCTCCTCGCTGAGGGGGGCCGTGCGGGAGGCGGATCCCAGCGTCCCCCTGTTCGCCGTGGCCACCATGGAGGATCTCCTCGCGGAGTCCCTGGGGGAGCGGCGCTTCGCCATGACGCTCCTCCTCGTCTTCGCGGTGGTGGCCCTGGCCCTGGCCGCGGCCGGCCTCTATGGCGTTCTCCGGTACGGAGTGGAGCAGCGAACTCGGGAGCTCGGCATCCGGGTGGCGTTGGGCGCCTCGACGGGGGGCGTGGTGCGTGAGGTTCTGGGGGAGGGGGTCGGCCTCACCGTTCTCGGGCTGGCGGTGGGGGCGGCCCTCGCCCTTCCGGCCGCCAGGCTTCTTTCCGACCTCCTATTCGGGGTGGGAACCATGGACCCCGTCACCCTGGTCCTCAGCGCGGTCCTGCTCCTGGCGGTCGCGCTGGCGGCGTGCACACCCCCGGCCCTCCGGGCGGCCCGCACCGACCCCCTGACCGCGCTACGCAGGGAGTGACCGGGGCGGAGAGGAAGGGGTCCCAGGGCGCTCGCTCGTTCCGTCGCCCGCGCGGGACCATCGGGGCCCTGGGTCCAGGGGATCATGCACAGAGGGAGGCTCCATTTCCAGGCGACGAAGAAGACGGAAAGGGAGTGGCTCTCGGGTTTGAGCCGGATCGTCGGAGAGCACTACCAGGATCCGGCGTTCAAGCGCTTATCTATCGAGAGCTGGGGGCCTCTTCTCGGATACTTCATTGAGAAGGCGGGCGGTGACCCTCTCCTCCTCGTCCTGGACGAGTTCCCCTATCTCGCGGATGCCATCGCCCTCGGGGAGACGAGGTGGAGCAGGATCTCGAACCAGGTCGGGCGGAGCAGCTCGAGCCTCCTCAACCCCATCACCTGGTTGACGGAGATGGGTGTCGTGCAGCGGGAGGCCCCCATGACCGAATACCCCAACCCACCCCGGAACAAGATGCGGTATCGTGTCGCGGATCCGTATCTGGTCTTCTGGCACCGCTTCGTTGCCGAGATCAGGGCCCGCGGCCCGGCGAACGGATCCTCACAAGACACTCCCCAGGGCCACCCTGATGGCCTCTCCACTCACGCCGCTGGATTCCTCCGAAGCCAGGAATGCGATGATCTCGGCCACCTCCCCTGCGGTCACCACACGGCCCGCCGGGTACAGAGCTTCTCTCTCCGCCCACACCTGGTCCGGCGAGATGCCCCGGTCCCGGGCCTCGGCCTCGGCCGAGAGATCGGCCATGGGCGTCCGCACCCAACCGGGCAGCACGGCGTTGGCCGTCACCCCGTACGCCCCGGCGTCCTGGGCCACGGATCGCATCAGACCCAGCAGCCCGGCCTTGGAGCTGTTGTAGGCGCTCCCCGCGTGCTCCGCCACCTCCGCGGAGGTCGAGCTGGTGTAGACCAGGCGGCCGTAGCCCCGGTCCACCATCCCCTTCAGCACGGCGCGGGTCAGGAAGAAGGGCCCGTCCAGGTTGATCCGCAGGGTCTCGGCCCAGGCCTGGGGGTCCTGCTCCCAGAGCACCCGCTCGTGGGCCGAGCCGATCCCATGGTTGCACACGAGGATCTCGATGGGCCCCAGCCGCTCTTCCGTCTCCGCCACCGCGCGGGCGCACCCCTCGGGGGTGCCCAGGTCCGCCGCCACCCAGTCCAGCCCCAGGCTGCGGAGTTGATCCTCGCTCCGGGCCGCTGCCATCACCCGGGCGCCCCTGGACGCCAGGAGCGTCGCCGCTGCCCGGCCGATGCCACGTCCGGCCCCCGTGACCAGCGTCACCCGACCCTCGACTCCGGGCATGCCTGGACTCCTTTCTCGATACGGTGTGGGTGCGGCTCGGAGGATGGCCGCACTCTCAGGATGGCTCTTCCAGGAGACTCGTCACAAGGAGCGAGGGGGCCGAACCCCACCACGCTCCCCAGCAGAGAGGGAAGAGGATCCAAGGGCCCCGCTGGCCCGTGACCGCTGGTGGAAGCGGTCTGGATGGGGTCGGGTTCGGCGGGCTCGGCAGTGCCACCTTGCATGTGACGGGCGAAGCGAGCGCTTCCTTCCCTGTCCTCAAGTAAACGATCGCTTCGCGTTGTTGACTCAAACTTAGCGATCGCATATTGTGACCTGGGGGTGGGAACCGATCGATTCCCCTCAGGAGGCCCATGGCACGCACGACCGGCACGTACGAACGCAGCACCCTCGCTGGGGAGTCGGTCGAGGCCTTCATCCCCCAGCCGCTCCCACCCAAAGACCCGCCGCTCGATCTCGGCGGCGAGCTCGGGCCGGCGCTGGCCCGAGCGAGCGAGAGCGTACGACTGCTCGAGCTGGCGGGCGACCTGGTCCCATCGGTCGAGTGGTTCGTCTACGCGTTCGTGCGTAAGGAGGCGGTGCTCTCGGCGCAGATCGAGGGCACGCAGGCGACGCTGATGGACCTCCTTCAGGTCGAGGCTTCCGGCGAGGCTCCGGTCGATGCCGACGTCGATGAGGTCTGCGGCTACATCGACGCGCTCAACTTCGCCTGGGACCAGCTCGGGCGGGAGGATGGCCTGCCGCTTTCCATGCGGCTCCTGTCGGAGGCTCACGCCCGGATGCTCAGCGGCGCGCGCGGCGCGCGGAAGCAGCCGGGCGAGGTGAGGCGCTCGCAGAACTGGATCGGGGGGACTCGTCCGGGCAACGCGGCGTTCGTGCCGCCCCCGCCCCATCGGCTGGGCGGGCTGCTCAGCGACTTCGAGCGGGCCATCCACGACGAGAGCGAGCTCCCGCCGCTCGTCCGGGTGGGGCTCCTCCACGTGCAGTTCGAGACCCTGCACCCCTACCTCGACGGCAACGGCCGGCTCGGGCGCCTGCTCATCACGTTGCTCATGAGGCATTGGGGCCTGCTCACCCGGCCGCTTCTCTACTTGAGCCTGTTCCTCAAGATGCATCGCCGTGAGTACTACCGCCGGCTCAGCGCGGTCCGTGAGGACGGCGACTGGGAGGGGTGGCTCACGTTCTTCCTCGAGGGCGTGGCGGCCGTCGCCGACGAGGCCGTCGCCTCCGTGCGCCGCCTGCACGTCATCGTCGGAGAGAGCCGCGATCGGCTCCTCGCGCGCGAGGACGCGACCGTGTTCAGCCTCCGGCTCTTCGAGCTGTTCCCTGAGCACCCGATCCTCACCGTGAACCGCGTCATGGAGCTCCTCCACTGCTCGCGCCCCGCGGCCGGCAAGGCCGTACGCGTGCTCGAGGCCGCGGGGATCGCCCGCCCTCTCGACGAGCGCAAGAAGAACCGGATCGTCGTGTTCGAGGACTACCTGGCTCACCTGCGGCAGGGGACCGAGCCAGGCGCATGACGACGGAACGCCCTGGAGAAATGGCATCCAAGGGCCCTGTTGGCCCATGACCGCTGGTGGAAGCGGCCTGGATGGGGTCGGGCTCGCCGGGCTCGCCCCGGGCCAGAGGCGCGGCCCAGCGGGAGGGTGGGG
>JBFYZE010000133.1:0-4356 GCA_041309665.1 Gemmatimonadales bacterium
TCCCACCAGCGCCGCTCCCTCCTCCGGCTGGAAGAGGAACACGTAGGTCCCCGGGTTCGCCTCCCAGAGGCGCATGGCCACGAGGACGGGATCGGCGTCAACGTCCACGTCCAGCGTCCGCGCCAGAACCACCTTGGACACCGCGCCCCCCCGGATCGCGAGGAGGCTGGCCTCCACCGCGCGCTCCCAGGCGCGGCGGTCCGTCGCCACCTTGTGGCCGGCCAGCCGGCGCGGTGCGGTAAGGGCTCCGTCGGCCAGGGAAGCGAGCTCGGCACGGAGGGCCTCGGCGCTCCGGCGCAGGCGGGCCAGGGCATCGGCGGAGTCCTCCCCGCTCACGAGGGCCCGGGCGCGCAGCCAAGCGTCGCCGGACGCCTCACCCTCCAGCTCGAACGCGGGGACCTGGAAGCGGGCGGCGGGGAAGGCACGCCAGACGTCACGGGGCTCATGGTCGGAGCGGAAGGCAAAGCCTCCGAAGCAGAGCACCCGGGGCGCCCGGGGCGCCCCGGCGGGCAGCACCGGGTCACGGACCAGGGCCCGCACCCAGGTCGCGGCATCGTCGAACCGGTCCCCGGCTCCGCCGGCCGCGAATTCCGCGGCCACGCCACGGTGGGCCACCCACCGCCCCCCTTTCGCCCAGAAGCCCCGGGCGCCCTCCCGGGCCGAGCGCAGGAACGGCTCGGGGCGGAGGTCGGGAGCGGGGACGGTGACCGTCGCGAGGCGTCGGCCACCTGGCGAAGGCGTCAAGGCGGGCTCCGGGATGGGGTCGGCATCTCCTCCGGGGGAGCCGGAGGGACGCCGGGGGAATATGGGGCGCGGGGGCGGCGGGATGAAGGAGCCCTGCCCCTCGCGGCCCTTTTCGCCGGTCGGCCGCGGCGGCGTCAGCTCCCCGGGTCCGCGGCGGGCGCCGTGACGACCCTGTAGCTGAGCTCGTCGTAGAGAACGTTCGACTCGAAGTCCACGTAGAAGTCCCTGGGGTATCCCAGCTCCCCATCCCAGCTCACGTTCACGGACCAGGGCTTACGCCTGACGGCGTCCTCCAGCATGTCGAAGAGTCCATCCACCGAGGGGAAAGCGCCGTTCAGACTGCTGGCCACCACCGCTCCCGTTTCCGGATGGCGCCGCTCGACCACCACCGTCCCCTCCACCGTCACCCGCACCGGACCCTGTTCCTCCTTGGGGCACTTGCACCACCGCTCGAGCTCGTAGACGTAGCGGGCGGGCCGCTTCGATTCCCAGAACGCGCGATGCGCGGCGATGTCGTCGAGGAGCCCGTCGATGTGAGGGCCCTGGTCCTTGCAGGCGGACCCCAGGAGCACGAGCACCGCGGACAGGGCGGCGGCAGAGGATGAGCGAGGCATCATGACCGCTCATACCCTGGAGCATGCCGGAAGAGCCAGGCCGGCGCCAAAGTGCTTTCGCGCCACCCCGCGTCACCGCATCTTGGCAGGCAGCGTACCGGTCCGCCCGCACCCCTATGAGGAAGCGATGAGCAACACCGACGCCCCGTCCTCCCCCGGCTCCGTCCCTCCCACCCTCTCCTGGCCCCCTCCCGGGCTCGAAGCCATGCAGGGACGCCTCTGGCGGCTCATCGGCCTGGGCTGGGTGGGGAGCTTGGTCCTGGTCGTTCCCCTCCTGTGGGAGCTGGCCGTGGAGAAGCCCTTCTGGAGCCTGGGTCCCCTGGAGGGGAACTGGGAAGTGGGGATGGCCATCGCCGCCCTCGGGGCCATCGTCCTCATGGTCGCATTCTGGGGCTTCTTCCGCCTCATGCGCCAGGGCGCCCAGGCCTCCGAAGCGGGCTTCGGGACCTTCACCATCGTCGAGGTGATGAGCGACCTCGGGCGGGACATGGGCTTCCTCATCCAGGGGAAGCGCTGGTTCGCGTACCTGGGTGACGACGAGCGGCGCGCGGTGGTGCTGGCGCGGCTCCGGTGCGCCGGCTTCCTCCTCGCCGCGGGACTCTGGCTGGCCGTGGGCTTCGGCCTCTCCGTGCTCCTCGCAGCGCGGGGGTTCCTGACTCCGTCCGGCGTCCTCCTCATGACCCTGGGGCCCGTCGGGCTCCTGGTGCTGCTCGGCTTCGCCACCCTGGGGATGCAGCAGGGCAAGCTCAGGGCCGCGCGCAGGGCGTGGCTCCGGGAGGAAGGAGCGGAGTGGATCGCCTCCGAGAGCGGCCAGTGGGCCGCGCGCCTCGACGCCGCCGGCGACGCGGTGGCCCTGGGCTCCGGCCCGAAGGGCGAAGCGGCCAAGTTCCGCTTCGGTGCCGCGGCGGTGGTGATCCTGTTCGTGGCATCCCTTCTCCCCACCGCCACCGTGGCCGTGACCGCGGCCATCGGACCCATCCTGGCGGAGATCGCCGTGCCCACCTTCCTCTCCGTCCAGGAGATGGCAGGCGCCACGGAGCCGCTCCGCCGCTTCCGGCTCCCCGCCGACGGGAGCGTTCCGCCCGCCGAGGCGGGGGAGGCGCTCCAGAACATCGCGTTCGTCGGAGAGGGGATCCCCGAGCCGTGGGAGCGGGCGCCTACGCAGAAGTACGAAGGGGGGTGGTTCCCCGACCCCGAGACCTTCCCGGACCCGTTCAGCGAGACGGTAGCCCGGGAGCTCATGGCTCGCGCGCTGGACGATTTCGCCCCGGAGGAGCAGGCAGCGCTGCGGCAGGCGGCAGCCCACCCGGCCCACGAGGAGTTCCACCGCCTGGCCCGGGCCCAGTTCGTCGACGTGGTGAGCGGACGGTGGACGCTCCCCTTCCCGGACACCATGACGTTCCAGGGGCTCCCCTGGGCCCGCTTCTCGGCGCTGCGCACGGCAGGGCTGGCCCAGGTGGCCAAGGCCGCGGTGCAGCTGGACGAAGGGAACCCGACGGGGGCGGAGACCACGCTCTCCGAGCTGATTTCCACCGGCTTCCTGCTCATGGACCAGGGCCCGACCCTCATCGACAACCTCATGGGCGTGGTGCTGGCCGGCATGGGCGCGGACGGCCTGGAGGGATACTACCTCCGGACCCGCCGCGAGCCCGACGCGCAGGCGCTGCGCTGGGCCCGGGAGGGTGCCGCGGATGCCGCTCGCAAGGCGCGGGCCGGGCTCCTGGCGGAGAACATCCACGCCCTCCTCCAGGGGATCCCCGACCTGGTGGAGGAGGAGGACGCGCTGCGCGGGCTGAGGTGGGAGTACTTCGCCACCTTCAACACGCTGGCTCCGTGCATCAACGTCCACAAGATGGTGTTCGGCCCCGACGAGTCGTACGACGAGTGGCGGTTCCGGGTCCGGGACGGACTGGTGCGGGTGCGCGGCGAAGTGGACCTCTTCGCCCTGGCCGAGGGGAACTCCTTCGGAGCCGGCGGAGGGCGGGATCTCGAGGGGTTCCTCCCCCGCTTCCTGGGGCTGACCCTGGGGAGCCGCGGCTCGCCCGGAAGCTGCGCTTCGCTCATCGCCCAGTTCCAGCGGGGCGGGTGAGCCTATCGCCTCACCCGACGGTCACGGTCCGGACTGGAACGCCCTGCTCCCCCGGCAGGGCGTTTCTATTTCCCCACCTTCCCCACCCACTCCTTCCAGGCGTCCTCCGCCGGGCCCACGGTCAGCCGGCCTTCCTGGCGGACGAGGGGCAGGCGCAGGATGAGGGGCTCCTCCTCGGCGATGTCGAGCCAGCGCTCCTCACCGTAGTGAGCGCTCCCCAGGCCCAGGGCGAGAAAGCGCCTGGAGCTCCGGTCGATCAGGGCATCCACGCCGAACTTCTGCACGAAGCGGCGGAGCTCCCCCCGGGAGGGCCCTCGCACCTTGAAGTCCACGAAGTGCACCGTGATGCGGCGCTCCCTGAAGAAGCGGAGCGCCTTGCGCGTGTCCGCGTCGTTCTTCACGCCGAAGATCTGGACGTCCATGGGAGGGTAAGGTAGGCACGCGCGGGTCTTGTGTCCCGACCCCTCACCCCTGACCCTTCTCCCCCATGGAGTTCCAACTCGGTCTCTTCGACGGCACACCCGAGCCCGCCGCGGTACCCGTGGGCCCGGCGCCGGTGTGCGAGGAGTTGGCCGCGGCGGCGGCCCGCCTTCCCCGGGCGCTGCGCATGGGCACGTCGTCGTGGAGCTTCCCCGGATGGGAGGGCCTGGTCTACGACCGCCGCGCGCCGGAGAGCGTGCTGGCCCGCCATGGGCTGGCGGCGTACGCCCGGCACCCCCTCCTCCGCACCGTGGGCGTGGACCGGACGTTCTACCGCTCCATCCCGGCCGCCGAGTTCCGGGCCATGGCCGATGCGGTGCCCGGGGACTTCCGCTTCCTCGTGAAGGCCGACCGCCTGCTCACGTCTCCCACCGACCCCGGCGACGGGCCCCTCCGCGGGGCCAATCCTCGCTTCCTCGACGCCTCCTG
>JBFYZE010000134.1:0-2849 GCA_041309665.1 Gemmatimonadales bacterium
CTCAAATCTCAACCGGCTCGCACAGGTTGTCGGCCTCGGCGGCGGCACGGCCGCAGATGTAACAGATGTAGTTCGCTCCCTTCGCCAACTGGCCGGCCTGGTTCATCCGGCGCTGGGCGACGAGGCTGCACAGGTGATGCTCGTGGCCAGGATGGTCGTCCTAGAGCTTGTGTGCGGGGGCCTCGCGTTCCGTGGCCATGGGGGTCTCCTTCCCGAAATGACACCTCCCTGAGTCCAGCTAAGCACAGGCAATGATTGCGATCAAGGGGTCTGCGGCGAGCCCAGCTCTGAGGAATAGGGGGCGAGGGACGTGGGGCGGGCGGAGTGGTGGCGGTTGGTGGTGGCTTTGGGGCGAGGGAGGGTCCGGGCTCGCGAGGCGAGTTGCTGCGGAAGGAGTGGTTGCTGGGAGCGAACGGCGGGGCCTCAGACTCGAACCGCTACAGCAGACCGGCACTCACGAGGTGTCGAGACGCAGGCGCATGCCAGGCGGCGGTTCAAAGGCGTGGTCGGGAAGAACGAAGTAGCGGAAGCAGTCGAGCAGCCGGCGCGGGATGTTCTTGAGGCTCCCGAAGAGCTCCACCCAGGTCTTGCCGTAGTCCCGGGCCAGGCGCGTCAGCAGGCTGCCGAAGAGGAGGAACTGGAGCAGGAGGTGCGCGATCTGAATCATGTAGTAGTAGGCCTTGGCCACGTCCAGGTTCTGGCTGTAGGCGTGTTCGAGGTCGAAGCCGCTGTTCTTCTGGATGTTGAAGCCCTGGTTCTCGATCTTCGAGCGGATGCGGCCTCCTTTCGTGGCGATGGCCTGGACGTTGCGTGCCGTGATCGGCACGTCGGTGAACCAGGCGAAGTGGGTGGTCTTGCCGTTGCGGGTGACGTCGCACGTGAGGGCGTTGACGTGGTGGGTGCGCCTGGCCGTGTCCTCGTGGACCAGGCCGTTGACCCAGCGGTAGAGGAGCCAGGTCTCGTCGGGCTCTTGGACCCGGAGGGTGTTCTCGGGGACCTGGCCGAGGAGGGCCTGGAACTCGGCCCAGAGGGCCGGGGTCCGCCCGGGCTTGAAGACGAAGACGAAGTGGAGGCGGTGGTCCTTGGCGATCTGGATGGCCGTGCCGCAGCCGTAGAGAGAGTCGCTGGTGACCAGGAGCGGCAGCCGGGGATGGGCCTGTCGCAGGGCGGGGGCCAGGCGCGCGAAGGCCTTGAGCTCGCAGTCCTGCTTGCGCGCTTCCTCGCTGGCGTAGGACGTCTCGGGCTCGCCGGCCGGGTTCTCGATGAACTCGGTGGCCAGCGAGAGGGACATCCCGGAGGGCGTGACGAGCTTGGCCTCGAGGACCTGGTGCATGTAGACCGTCTTGCCGTTGAGCGTGGTCTCGAGGCAGTGCGGGCAATGGCGTTGGGTGAGGCAGAGCCAGCCGGTGCCATCGACGGCGGCCACGAAGCACCCGTGGAGCCTCGCATCGTCGAGGGCCTTCATGCGGATGGGGCGCTCGAGCATCCAGGAGCGCAACTCGCCGTACCAGGCCGAGCCGACGTGGCCGACGAAGTGCTCGAGGGTCTTGTGGACGGGGAGGGTGGTCTGGTCGGTCTGGGCGACGCGGTTGACGTTCCTGAGCACCTCGGTCTCGTCGTCGCGCAGATCGTAGTCGAGCTGGCGGCGGCTGCCCAGCTCGAGGAGGAAGAGCAGGAGCCCCCAAGAGAACAGGAAGCGCTTGGGGTAGGTGACGAAGGGCTGGAAGCGGCTGTCGGGCATCCCCTTGAGCTTCTGAGGCAAGTCGGGCCAGTAGTGCCGCAGGGTCTGGAGGAGAGCCACGCCCAGGCCTACGACCTTCCCGCCTTTCGCTTTCGCTCCGCCACGTGGGTCCGCACCAGGGCAGTTGCCAGGAGGGAGCTCTCCTGGATCAGACGCTTCAGACGCCGGGCTTCGGCGATCCATGCTCGCACCTCCGGGACCAGGTCCAGGGGGACGTACACGGTGCGGGTCTTTCCCGCGACCTTCGCGGTCAGATAGTTGCCGACGTGCTTGTGGCCTTTCTGGCAGCGGCAGCCTCTTCGGCCGCAGTGCTTGGCGATTCGCACCAGGCTGGCGGCAAGGACGGGGCCTCGCGCGGTGAGGCCCTTGACGCGGGCCTGGAGCATGCGCCGCAGGAGCGTGGGGTGCTCTGGAACTCTCATGGGCTTCTCCTGGCGGGGACGGGAGCAGGTATCGGATAAGTTATATCACTTATCCGCATAAGTCAAGCGAAACCGCTGCGCGTACAAAAAAATCCCGCTGGCACGCTCGCTCAGCGGGAAAGGGGCCAGATCACCACGATTAGGGGGCGAATTCCGAGGAGGCCCGGCGCGACTTACGCTTATTCCTCAGAGCTGGGGCCACTGGGTGCAATAGTGGATCTGCGGTTGAGTCACCTTGCCGAGCGGAGAGCAGGAAGAGCGGGACAGGGGAATAGGGGACAGGGGAATAGGAGAGGAAATGGAGGGTGGAAGCCGGAAGGAGGCGGCCAAGACGGCAAGGGAATGGGGGCAAGGGGATAAGACAAGAGAGGAGAGGGTGGAGGCAAGGAGGAGAAAGAGAGGGAGAGAGCAGACCGGGGGAGGAAGGCAAGAACATGAGACCAAGGCAGCCGAGAGCGGGGGAGGGCGGAGAGCCGGATTCGGGTCTGGCTCGGCTTCTCCCGGCTTCCACCCTCCCCTCTGTTCTCGTGTCTTTTCTCCATTCCCCTGTCCCCTATTCCCCTGTCCTCTCTTCCGTGCCCCAGTTGGGTACGGACTCGGGCGTTCAGCGCAAACCCGCTACTGCACCCATTGCGCAAGTCGCGCTTGCCAAACGGCCTCGGCGGCGCTACTGTGGTGCTGCCATG